>DOVJ01000118.1 GCA_003520145.1 Eubacterium sp. | reverse complement strand
CATCCCCTATATATAGAATGTCAATATCTCAGAAAAATGGGACATTATTCGTAAAATTTCTTCTTGACACGACACAAGAATCTGTGATACAATAGTCAACGTGTGAAAAGCACATATGCGTAAGGATGAGTATGGTGAGCCTGATTGGCTGGTTTGCGTCCTGTTTCGCATATGGAAGTTTTTATAATTAATTAACCATATGGAGGTATTACGATGAGCGTAATTTCAATGAAGGCTTTACTTGAGGCCGGTGTTCATTTTGGACATCAGACAAGAAAATGGAATCCTAAGATGTCACAGTACATCTACACAGAGAGAAACGGAATCCATATCATCGATTTGCAGAAGTCTGCAAACAAGGTTGACGAGGCATATGATGCTGTTGCCAACATCGCTAGAGATGGCGGTAAGATTCTTTTCGTAGGTACTAAGAAGCAGGCTAAGGATGCTGTAGCTACAGAGGCTGAGCGTTGCGGTATGTACTTCGTTAACGAGAGATGGCTTGGTGGTATGCTTACTAACTTCAAGACAATCCAGTCAAGAATCGCCAGACTTAAGGAAATCGAGAAGATGGAAGAGGACGGAACATTTGACGTTCTTCCTAAGAAGGAAGTTATCGAACTTAAGAAGGAGCTTGATAAGCTTAACAAGAACCTTGGCGGTATCAAGGAGATGGAGAGCATTCCTGATGCTATATTCGTAGTTGACCCTAAGAAGGAGTCTATCTGCGTAAAGGAAGCTCATACACTTGGTATTCCACTTATCGGTATCGTTGATACAAACTGCGATCCTGATGAGCTTGATTATGTAATCCCTGGTAATGATGATGCAATCAGAGCCGTAAAGCTTATTGTATCTAAGATGGCAGATGCTGTTATCGAAGTTTCACAGGGTGTTGAATTCGATCATAACGCAGAGTCTGAGGACGCTAACGAAGCAGTTGAGAACTAATCAGGAGGTATAGAAGAACATGGCAGCTATAACAGCAGCAATGGTAAAGGAATTAAGAGAATCTACTGGTGCCGGCATGATGGATTGCAAGAAGGCTCTTGCAGCTACAGATGGCGATATGGAGAAGGCAGTTGAGTACCTTAGAGAGAAAGGTCTTGCCGCTTCAGCAAAGAAGGCCGGAAGAATAGCAGCAGAGGGTGTTGTTAAGACACTTGTTCGCGATGATAAGGTTGCAGCAATCGTTGAAGTTAACTCTGAGACTGATTTCGTTGCACGTAACGCTGATTTTAACGCATATGTAGAGGATGTTATCGAGCAGGTTATCGATAGCCCAGCAACAGATATCGATGCATTCTTAGCTGAGACATGGAAGAAGGATCCTTCTAAGACAGTTGCAGAGCAGCTTTCTTCAGAGATCGCTATCATCGGCGAGAACCTTAAGATCAGAAGATTCGAGAAGATCAACTCTAACGGCCTTGTTGTATCATACATCCATGGTGCAGGTAAGATCGGTGTTCTTGTGGAATCTGATTCAAAGGTTAACAATGATGAGGTTAAGGAAGCTCTTAAGAATGTGGCTATGCAGATCGCAGCCATGAACCCTCAGTATCTTTCATCTTCTGATATTTCGGCAGATGAGCTTGCTAAGCTTGAGAAGATCACTGTTGAGAGCGCGCTTAATGATCCTGCTTCATTGCCAAAGCCTATTCTTCAGAAGCTTATCGATAAGGCTGTTGCAGATAAGAAGTGGTCAGATGAGACTGTTGCTATCTACGAAGAGAAAAAGAGCAATATGCAGTTCTTGTTCAATTTCCTTCCTGATGAGGCAAAGGCAGCTTTGGCAGCTCTTGCTGTAGAAGATAAGGAGAATATCACTAATGATAAGATCTTTGGCGGTCTTGTAAAGGGCCGTGTTTCAAAGCAGCTTAAGGAGATCTGTCTTACAGAGCAGACTTATGTTAAGGCTGAGGACGGAAAGCAGACTGTTGCCGCTTATCTTAAGGAAGTTTCAAAGAAGGCAGGCTGTGATGTTAACGTAGTTAAGTTCGTTCGTTTTGAGACCGGTGAAGGCCTTGAGAAGAAGGAAGAGAACTTTGCAGAAGAAGTTGCAAAGCAGATGAATAGCTAATTATAAGTATAAGATAAGATGAGAAAGACTCGGGACTTGTTGGTTCCGAGTCTTCTTATTATGTTAAGCATAAGTTGTATGTTCTGCAAAAATATGCTATAATATAACGTATCATAGGGGAATTATAGCTTAAATCGGGGTATTGTATCTTTGTGACTGGGGTTTACGATATGATTTCTGACAGATATATTAATAACAAATATCGTAGTTATCGATTTATACTGGCTATTGCGGCAACGATGCTCAATGTGTTGTTGTCTTATTTTGCTAGCGAATTCGGTATGCCTCTGTATCTTGATTGTATAGGTGTTGTGCTTGTTGCTATGGTGGCTGGGTCATTGCCAGGTATCTTTGTTGCAGTCATGACCAATGCTCTGTGTGTATTCTACTACAGGGATTCTATATATTATTCTTTGATTTCTGTTCTTATAGCTATAATCTCGGCGGATTTTATCGAGAAAAATCGATACAAAAAACATATCAATTATATGAAGCTTATAGTTGAGCTTGCTGTTCTAAGTGGTATTATGGGTATTATATTCCAGCTAATACTTCTTGGTGATGTACAGTTTGATCAGGTGGCTGATGTTGCTTCTTATGTGGCAACGCGTGACAGTGCGGCTTTTTATATCGTTAGTACTTTGCTTTTGATTGCTATCAATGTGGTTGATAAGGGCATGTCTGTCATGATTGCAGTCCTTATATATAACCTTATTCCTTCTGGTGTATCTAAGCGTATATGGAATTGCAGCTTTGATATGAACGCTTCGATCAAGAGGGAAGGGTCAAGCAATAGAAAGAGTATCGGAAAGAGAGGTACCATAAGAAACAGAGAAGCTGTTATGGTTCTTATCATAGTCGTTTCTTTGGCATTTGTTTTTACCTGGGTCAACATAAGCACTAATTATGGCAGTGATAAGGAGGATGCGGCTAAGAAGGCGGTTGCGGCTTCATCTTATGTAGCTTCTTTTGTGGATGGTGACAGGATAGAAGAGTATCTGTCAGATTCTTCTTTGGTTGCAACTTACAAAAATGAGTCTTATACCTATACCTCTGACATGATAAGGTTGTTCTTTGATACATATGGTGATCTTGATGAGCTTAGTGTGTATAAGATCGATGATGGACGCTGCCGTATGATATTTGCCTGTGACGATGCTTTCGCAAAAGATGGTGTTGTAGGTCAGTTAAGTGATCTTGATAAGGATATGTTATATGATCTTGAGCATTGTACAAATGAAAGCGGTAAGGGCACTTATTCGGCTCATACAAGATATGGATACAGTATAAGTTCATACGTGCCTGTATATGATTCTGAAGGGGATCGTGTTGCTTATGTTGTGGCAACTGTTAAAACAAATCTTCGATCGGATTATGTGAGAAGATATGGTATGCACTCTATTCTTTTGCTGTCCGGAGTATTGATGCTCGTGTTGTCTTATGGCCTGTGGGAGACCGGTCATCATGTTGTTACGCCTATAGAGAGTCTCGAGAAGAGTATCGATGGCTTTATGGATGGTATAGATGACCAGAATATGCTGGATAAGAGCGTTAAGGAGCTCCAGAAGCTTGACATAAGGTCTGGTGATGAGATCGAGAGACTGTATAAGTCAGTGTGTGAGATGGCTGTAGGTACTACCGAGCAGATGCGCAATATCCGTTTTCTTGCTAAGACCAAGGATAAGATGCAGAACGGTATCATCATAACCATGGCCGAGATGGTTGAAAACAGGGATTCTGATACTGGCGCTCATATCAAGAAGACTGCCGCTTATGTACGTATCATACTTGAGAGTTTGAGACGCAAGGGCTATTATACAGAAAAGCTCACTGATAAGTATATCGCCGAGGTGGAGATGTCTGCGCCTCTTCACGATATAGGTAAGATCAACATATCTGATGTTATCCTTAACAAGCATGGCAAGCTTACTGATGAAGAGTATGCGATCATGAAGACTCATACCACTGCGGGTAAGGAGATACTTGATGATGCCATAAGCACTATCGAGGGCGAGAGTTATCTTAAAGAAGCCCGCAATATGGCTGCTTATCATCATGAGAAGTGGGATGGAACAGGATATCCAGAAGGTCTGCATGGTCAGGTCATCCCACTTTCTGCGAGAGTTATGGCTGTTGCGGATGTATTTGATGCGCTTGTTTCGCCAAGAGTGTACAAGGAAGCATTCCCACTTGAGCGTGCTTTGGAGATAATTAAGGATGGTTCAGGAAAGCACTTTGATCCAAAGTGTGTCGAAGCATTTTTTGATGCTTTGCCTGAGATTAAGGCGGTTATGAAGAAATATCAGGAAAATAACGGAGGAATATCGTAGATGGTTAAGAATAATCTTAAGCGTATATTGGCGATTGTCCTTTGCGTTATGGTCCTGTTTACCGTGACTATAAAGGGCGATCCGACGGATGTATCCTATATAGATAAAAAAGGCGGCGGATATGCTGCCAGTGATCAGGTAGAGAATATCGGCTATATGGCTGTTAAGTATGATGCCACGAATGGTCTTCCTACGAGTGAGGCTAATTATATAGTTTCTTCAAAGAGTGGCTATATGTGGATCGGTAGTTACGGAGGAATCATCAAGTACAGTGGTTCTAGCTTTGAGAGACTTCCAAATACTGACGGTTTAAGCAGTGGTCGTGCACTTTTTGAGGATAGCAAAGATCGCATGTGGGTCGGAACCAATGACAGCGGCGTAGTTATAATAGATGGTGATAATAAGACTCATATCAGTAAGGAAGAAGGCCTTCCATCCACTTCGATAAGATCATTTGCTGAGGATAATGATGGCAATATCTATATAGCTACTACCGATGGTCTTGCTGTTGTGGACGGCAAGATGAGAGTCAGAGTCATTAACGATGAGAGAATAAGACACGAGAGAATCCTTAAGCTTGACAGCGACAGTGAGGGTGTGATATACGGATATACTAAGAATGGTGCTGTGTTCACTGTTGTGGGTGGCGAGCTTTCTGAGATATATGGATATGAGGAGCTTGGTATAGAGAAGATCACATCTGTCATGGTGGATAAGATTAATGCCGGTCGTGTGTATATAGGCACTTCGTCTGACGTAGTTTATTGTGGTCATATAGGTGACAATGTCTATAGAATGGCTAAGATATCGATTGCTCCTTTGAAGAACACTAAGTGGATGTCTTATGAATGCGGTAGAGTGTGGGTTATGTCCGATCAACAGCTTGGTTATCTCGATGAAAAGAACAATCTTGTGATCGTTGAGAATCTTCCTCTGAACGATTCTCTTGAGATGTTGACTTCTGATTATCAGGGTAATCTGTGGCTTGCATCCTCAAGACAAGGTATCATGAAGATCATAGCCAATAACTTCATGTCATTTGGCGCAGAGGCTGGGCTGGCGGGTCAGATAGTGAATGCAACATGCTTTCTTAACAAGCGTCTATATGTGGGTACTGATAATGGAATGGTGGTGCTTAATTCGAAGGGGCGTAAAGTAGATGATCCTCTGATGGATTATATCGATACCGGAAGAGTGAGACATATCGTGTCTGATGCTAAGGAAAACCTGTGGATATCTACATTCTCTAACGGAATCGGTCTTGTTTGTGTGTCACCTGACGGCAGTATCAGGTCATATACGGTTGATGATGGTCTTCCTGTCAATGAGATCAGATGCTCTCTTGTTATGTCTGATGGTACTGTTGTCTGTGGAACTAATAACGGTCTGGCTCTTATCAAGGACGATAAAGTATATAAGACATACGGTAAGGACGAAGGTCTTCTCAACACTGTTATTCTGTCCCTTGCTGAAGGTGAGAATGGCGTGATATATGCAGGAACTGACGGTGGCGGTCTGTATTGTGTAGAGGGCGACAGGGTTTATAAGCCTGAGTTTGCCGCAGGGCTAAAAAGCGATGTCATCATGAGGATGTATCGCAATGACAGACTGGGAGTGTTCTTCATAATTACATCTAATTCGATTGCCTATCTTAAGGATGGGAAACTAACGAATGTAGATACATTTCCTTATGGCAATAACTTCGATATATATCCTGATGATGAGGGTAATCTATGGATTCTTTCGTCTATGGGTGTGTATTGCGTGGATGAGAAGAGCTTTTTTGCGAATAATATAACATCCTACAGACTTTATTCGCTTGCGAACGGACTTACTTCCCTGCCTGTTGCCAATAGTTACGCGGCGCTTAATGATAACGGCGATATGTATATAGCAGGGCAGAATGGCGTGTGCAAGTTCAATATCAAGAGATTCAACGATGCCGGTGGCGGACTGATAACAGGTTTAGGTTCTATATACTGCGACGGCGCACAGATATTGCCGGATATGGACGGTGTCTATAACATACCAAAGGATGCAAAGCGTCTTAGTATCACACCGCTTGTTATCGATTATTCTATGAAGGATCCCCTTGTTCGAATCTTTCTCGAGGGAAGTAGTATTGAAGGTGTGACTGCTTACAGAAGCGACCTTCCTGTTCTTGAGTACACAGAGCTTCCTTATGGCAATTATACGCTTCATGTTCAGGTTCTCGATCCGAATGACAAAACGGTTCTGTCTGATAACACCTGGCGAATCGTCAAGAAACCGAAGCTTATGGAGATTATGGCGATTAAGATTCTTATCATCGCTGCGCTCTTAGTTGCTTCTGGCATCATAGTGTGGAGAATCCTTACCGGTACTGTCATCAGACGTCAGTATGATCAGATAAAAGAAGCCAGAGATGAGGCGTGGCGCGCTAACCAGGCTAAGTCGAGATTCCTTGCGAATATGTCACATGAGATAAGGACTCCTATCAACACCATAATGGGTATGGATGAGATGATCCTTCGCGAGAAGGCTGATGGTGCTTCAAAAAGCTATCATGCCGCGGTATGTGGTTACGCGCTGAATATTAAAAATGCTTCAGAAGCCTTGTTATCTCTTGTCAATGATCTTCTTGACATCTCCAAGATTGAGTCCGGTAAGATGAATCTTGTTGAGCAGGAATATGACGTCGTGGATCTTATACGATCTGTTGTAACTATGATCAGGGTGAGAAGTGACGCTAAGAAGCTGTACTTTGATATGGATATCGATGAGAATATACCGCAGAGACTCTATGGTGACTCATCGAAGATTAAGCAGGTGGTTCTTAATCTTCTTACGAACGCTGTTAAGTATACCAATGATGGTGGATTCGTGCTCGGAATAAGAGCTTATGAGGTTAATGATGTCTCATGTACTCTTAAGATATCTGTTAAGGATACAGGTATAGGAATAAAGCCGGAAGATCAGGCAAAGCTCTTCACTGCATATGAAAGACTCGATGAAGAGAAGAATGTCGGTATACAGGGAGCCGGTCTCGGACTGGATATCTCGAGACAGTATGCTGAGCTTATGGGCGGAACACTGGAGTGTAAGAGTACTTACGGAGAGGGCAGTGAATTCATACTTACTGTTTCACAGAAGGTGGCTGACTCAAGGAAGATAGGTGTGTTCAGAGAATACGATAACCTGTCTGAGGCAGATGTATATATGCCGCAGTTTATAGCTCCAGATGCAGATATACTTGTTGTTGATGATAATCCTATGAATCTTGCTGTTATCAAGGGTCTTCTTAAACCTACGAAGGTATTTGTTACGACAGCTGACAGCGGTAAGGACTGTCTTGATAAGCTTAAGACAGGAAGCTACAACGTGGTTCTTCTCGATCACATGATGCCTGGTATGGATGGAATAGAGACTTGTGCAAGGATACGTGAGGATTATCCTGATCTTCCGGTATATGCGCTTACTGCCAATGCGACTGCAGGTGGTGATGAATTCTATAAGTCAAAGGGCTTCAATGGTTATCTTGCAAAGCCTATAGATATAGTGGCTTTAGAGCATGTCATCATGAGGCATCTTCCTGAAGAGATCATGCATAGAGAAGTTTTGAAGGATTTTATCGCTAAAAAAGGATAGTGGCTTATGGCGGATTTTTTGAGAGCACACCAATTGAATATAATGCTGGCTCTTTCGAGCATGTGTATGTTGATCGCTTTTTTTGCAGCTATCACAAAAACACTTTCAGCTAGGAGGAAGATGGCTCTTATCTACCTGGAGATCAGTGCTGCTGTGCTTCTTATGGCGGACAGATATGCGTATATCTTCAGGGGAGATGAGACTAGGTATGGCTTCTGGATGGTCAGGGTAACTAATTTCCTTGTGTTTATGATGACTGCTGCGGTTTTGCATGCGCTCAATATCTATCTGGCGGATTTCTTTGTGTCGGATCTTAAGTTTAAAGAGCCGCCAATGGCGCTGAGGATCATGGAGGTCGTTGTATCGCTTGACTGGTGCCTTATAATCGTATCACAGTTTACAGGATTGTTGTATACATTTGACGCATCTAACAGATATGTGAGAGGGCAGTTTTATGTACTGGCATATGTTGCACCGCTTATAGTGATCGTTGCCCATATGTATCTGGTCATAAAGAATTATAAGCTTTTTGGTCGTATCATACGTCATGGTCTTCTTATAGCTTATCTGATACCTTTGGGTGCAGCTTTTGTACAGCTTTTTGCTTATGGCTTGTCTTTGGTCAATATAGCTTTGGTTGTGATGGCTTTTGTTGTATATGTGTTTGCTATAATTGAGTTAAATGATGCTGTTGATAAGGCTAACAAGCTTACGATCGAAAACCTTGAGGGCGAAAAGAGAAGTATGCAGAGTCTTTTTGAGCAGACTGCAGGTGCTATTACTGCTGTTGTTGATGCGAAGGATAAGTATACGAGAGGTCATTCAAAGAGAGTTGCGGATTATTCGCGTGAGATAGCTAAGCGCGCGGGTCTTAGCGATGAAGAGTGCGATGAGGTTTACTTTGCCGCGCTTCTTCATGATGTGGGTAAGATCAGTAT
>DOVJ01000221.1 GCA_003520145.1 Eubacterium sp. | reverse complement strand
AACTTAGCAACCTCTGCGGCACGACCGCCCATATATATAACAAGCTCTGTAAGATAATGCTCCTTATCCTCGAGGAACTTCTCCTCTTCAGGTACCGGAAGAACATAGCCTAAAGCACCCATAGTTCTAGGAACTATAGTGATCTTCTGTACAGGATCAGCGTTCTTCTTAAGTGCTGTGACAAGAGCGTGACCCACCTCATGATAAGCGACGATCTTTTTCTCTTCCTCGCTCATGATGCGGTCTTTTTTCTCCTTACCTGCCACAACAACTTCTATGGATTCCATAAGATCGTTCTGTGAGACACTCTTTCTGCCCTTTTTAACAGCATTTATCGCAGCCTCGTTAACTATGTTGGCAAGGTCTGCGCCTACAAGTCCACTTGTTGCAAGACCTATGACCTTAAGATCAACTGTGTCATCCATGAGAACATTCTTCGAGTGAACCTTAAGAGTCTCTATTCTGCCCTTAAGATCAGGCTTCTCTACGATGACTCTTCGGTCAAAACGTCCCGGACGAAGAAGCGCCTTATCAAGAACCTCAGGTCTGTTGGTAGCACCGAGGATTATTATACCCTTAGAAGGATCGAATCCATCCATCTCAGACAGAAGCTGATTAAGAGTCTGTTCCTTCTCGTCGTTGTTATATCTTGAATTACGACTCTTACCGATAGCATCTATCTCATCTATGAAGATGATACATGGCGAATTCTCTGAAGCCTGCTTGAAGAGGTCTCTTACTCTTGAGGCACCGACACCGACATACATCTCCACGAAATCAGAACCAGAGATTGAGAAGAAAGGAACCTTAGCTTCGCCAGCTACAGCCCTTGCAAGAAGGGTCTTACCTGTACCCGGAGGACCTATGAGGAGTGCGCCCTTAGGAAGTCTCGCACCGATCTTCGTATACTTATCCGGGTTATGAAGGAAATCGACGATCTCCTTCAGGGACTCCTTAGCTTCCTCCTGACCGGCAACATTTTCAAATGTTACGCCGGTCTGATTCTGCATATATACCTTCGCACGGCTCTTGCCGACGCCAGTGAATCCACCGCCCTCAGACATAGCTCTTCTAAAGATAAATGAGAAGAAAAGGTATATAAGAATAAAAGGAACGATGAACTTTATCATCTCTATGAAGAAGTTATTCTCTTCTATAGTTGCCTTATACTTAACGCCCTTTTCATCAAGAAGCTTAAATGTATCCTCTCTGTATATCATACCTGTGTAATACTTGGTCTTAACAGGCATATTGTCATCCTTGAGAGTAAGCGTGATCCTCGTAGATGAATAAGTTACTGTATCGACTTTATCCTCGTTGACATATGTAAGGAATTCATCATAGGTTATCTCTTTGTTATATAACATATTGCCAAGATATGAAAGTAACAGAAGAAGACCACTTGTTACAAGAACTGTTATAGCAAGTATTATCAGTGTCTGATTTGACTGTGGCTTCTTGCCGCCCCCTGGCTTTTTGTTGTTTTGATTGTTATAATTATTGCTCATTATATCCTTTCCTCATCAGTGGAATTCAGAGAATTCCTCAAGAAACTTTCTGAATTCAAGTCTTGAATCGGCGATTCTGCTATTGTCATGTGTATCAAGCGCCTTTTCAAACCTTCTTATAGCATCCTCTATGATCATCCTGTCCATACCGGTAGACTCCTCATAGAGCCTCTCGCCCTTAAGAAGAAGGAGCTTGTTCTCCTCATTATCGCGCGGATGGATCTTAAGATATGACAATTCCTTGAATCTTGCCTCAATCTCTTCATCAGTCATGTCATTGTCCTGATTCTTGATGATCTGACGAACAGTCTTGCCTGTAGAATTAACCTTCACAACAACCTCAAGAAGAGAATTGATATCATAAGTATAAGTCACATCGATACTCTGAGCTCCCGCCTTGTCCTTAGGAACCTCGACCTCAAGCTCTGCAAGAGACACGTTATTCTGCGCAAAACGGCTCTCACCCTGAAGAACATTCACACGGATGCGAGTCTGATTGTCATTCACAGTATACAGTGTCTCGGTTCTGCTCGCCGGAATAACAGTATTGCGCTCGATGATCGGACAGTAGTGACCATCCTCATAGCGCTTATCGCCCATATCTACCACAACTTCGGTACCGAGAGTAAATGGACACACATCTGTAAGAACGATTTCCTTGATGTCCTCATCTCGCTCCTTCATGGCGCCCACAACAGCAGCACCAAGAGCTATAGCCTCATCCGGATTGACCGATATATCAGGAAGCTTCCTGAAAAGCTTCGATACAAATGTTCTGACAAGCCTTAGCTTAGTGGCGCCACCAACGAGTACAACCTTGTCAAGATCAGCAAGCTTGACCTTAGAGTCCGACAGACTCCTCTTTACAGGACCTCTGATCCTCTCAAATATATCCTCAAGCGCCTTCTCATAATCGTCTATATCAAGCTCAAACACGTATTCCTTATCTCTTAAGTTGACAACCATCTTAGAGACCACTCCGTCCTCGAAGTTGATCTTGCAGAGATCTGCCTGCTTATGTATATATCTCTTCTCTTTCTCGGTAAGACTTTCTCTGTCTATCTCCTTATACTTCTCAAAGAAGAGCTCCTCTATAACACATGTGAAGTCCTCACCACCGAGGAAGTTATCGCCTGCCACAGCGCTTACCTCAAGTATCTTATCATACAACTCCAGTATAGACACATCAAATGTACCGCCACCCAAGTCGAACACTAAGAATCTCGCATTCTCCCTGTTCTGATACAAGCCATAGGCTATGGCTGCAGCGGTAGGCTCACTTATGATACGCTCAACCTTGATGCCTGCAAGTTCACCTGCACGCTTAGTCGCACGTCTTCTTGCATCATTAAAGTACGCAGGCACACTTATAATAGCCTCTTCTACCTTCTCACCAGTATAAGCTTCCGCATCCTCCTTAAGATACCTGAGTACGAAAGAAGACAGCTCCTCAGGAGAAAAAGTCTTACCCGAAAGAACATACTTTCTCTCACTTCCCATATCTCTCTTAAATACACTCGCACAAGTCTCAGGGTATAGAAGCGCTCTTTCTCTGGCAACTTCGCCCACATATATCTGACCATCCTCATCAACACTTACATAGGAAGGAGTCAGATTGTTACCAAGCCTGTTTGGTATCATAACAGGCTTTCCATCTTTGAAATACGCAACCAAGCTGTTCGTGGTTCCAAGATCTATTCCTACTATCATATATTCCTATCTTTCCTTTTCCATTCGTATATAAGACCTGTCTCAAGGCCTGTTTCAACATCCTTAAACACAAAACGATGATTCTCCATCATAATATAGCCATGATGACTCCCCTCCTTCGGTATAGAAACAGAACCCGGATTGATATATGTATAATCCTCATATTCTGCAACCTTAGGAACGTGAGTATGACCGCAAAGCATGATTCCGCCGTCATGACAGAGTGACGATTTCTCGCCATGAATATGACCATGACTTGCATATATGTTCATATCACCTTCACTCACAATAGCATAATCAGCCATGATTGGGAAGTCTAAGACCATCTGGTCGACGTCACTGTCGCAGTTTCCACGAACACATATGATGTCATCCTTAAGGCTATTAAGGCGTACCGCCACAGCCTTAGTATCATATCCAGAAGGAAGATCATTCCTCGGTCCATGATAGAGAAGATCTCCAAGAAGAAGGATCTTAGAAGGCTTCTCCTCCTCTATCCTCTTAACAAGATGTTCCATATAACGTATACTTCCATGTATATCAGATGCTATCAATAATCTCATAAAGCTTCAACCAAATCCTTAAGTTCTTCTACTCTGACATCCTCTATCCTTCCTTCATCCATAGCCCTAGCAAGCTCTGGATTAACAGGAAGTGATGCTCTAAGCGGGATGTT
>DOVJ01000015.1 GCA_003520145.1 Eubacterium sp. | reverse complement strand
GATGTCATCATGTTTATGGTTGACGTAAGACAGGGACTTGTAGATGCTGACGCAAAAGTATGTGACATGTTAAGACGTTCGAAGAAACCTATTGTACTTGTTGTTAACAAGGTAGATAACTTCGACAGGCAGATGGCTGACGTATATGAATTCTATAACTTAGGTATAGGAGATCCATATCCTATAAGTGCGAATTCGAAGCTTGGACTTGGTGATGTGCTTGATAATGTTGTTGAAGCATTTCCTAAGGGGATAGGAGCGCCAGAGGAGGATGAGAGGCCGAGAATAGCTATAATCGGAAAACCGAATGTCGGCAAGTCTTCTTTGGTTAACAAGCTTTGTGGTCAGAACAGATCGATAGTTTCTGATATAGCCGGTACTACAAGAGATGCCATAGATACGACTGTTACATATAAGAACAAAGAATATGTGTTCATAGATACAGCGGGTATCAGAAGAAAGAATAAGATAAAAGAGGATATAGAGAGGTTTTCTATCATACGTGCCGTGGCAGCTGTAGAGCGAGCCGATGTTGTTATTCTTATGATCGATGCTACTGAAGGTATAACCGATCAGGATACCAAGATCGCTGGAATAGCGCATGAACGTGGCAAGGGTATGATTATAGCTGTTAATAAGTGGGATGCAATAGAAAAGGATGATAAGACTATCTATCAGTTCAAGAAGAAGATAGAGGATTTCCTTTCTTTTATGTCTTATGCTGAACTTCTTTTCATATCTGCGAGAACAGGTCAGAGACTTAACAAGATATACGAGACCATAGATATGGTTATCGAGAATCAGAATATGCGTGTCCAGACCGGTGTTCTCAACGAGATCCTTACAGAAGCAGTTGCTATGCAGCAACCGCCTAGTGATAAGGGTAAGAGACTTAAGCTTTATTATATAACTCAGGTTAGCGTTAAGCCGCCAACCTTCGTTATATTCGTAAATGATAAGCAGTTGATGCATTTTTCATATACGAGGTATATAGAGAATAAGATAAGGGATACTTTTTCGTTCAGAGGAACGACTCTTCGATTTATCATTCGTGAAAGGAAAGAAAAGGATCAATGATTTACAGATTGTTAGCGCTTGCCATAGGTTATGGCTTCGGACTTTTTCAGACAGCATACATATATGGCAGATTACATCATATAGACATAAGAAACTACGGAAGCGGTAATGCCGGAACTACGAATATGATGCGTACTCTGGGCAAGAAAGCCGGTTACATAACATACTTTGGTGATATCCTTAAGGTTATACTTGCAGCAGTTGTTGTGCACTTTCTCATAGGTGTCAACGAGCCTGCGGATGAGGTCGTATATATATGTTATTCCGGACTTGGAGCTGTTTTGGGACATAATTTTCCTTTTTATCTCGGTTTTAAGGGAGGAAAGGGTGTTGCTGCGGCGAGTGGCCTTATAATTGTGTTCTTCCCATATTGCTGGTATATGACAGTAGCAGGATATGTTTTGTTCTTCATACTTCTTTTTAAGACAAGATATGTATCCTTTGCGTCACTGGCGGCTATGCTTTCCTTCGGTATGCAATTTATCGTGCTTAATATCATCGGAGTATTCGGCCTTGACTTTTTGGGGCAGTTAGAGAGTGATATAATAGTTGCAGGTATGGTGGCTTTGGTGTTCTGGGGACATAGGGAGAACATAAAGAGGCTTAATAATGGAACTGAACGTAAAATAAAAGAAAAGAGGAAAGAGAATTGAAGGTAACAGTATTAGGAGCCGGTGGCTGGGGAATAGCCATAGCGCTTCTTCTTAATAAGAATGGACATGATGTTACTCTTTGGAGTGCTGTAGAAAGCGAAGTATTGCTTGTTAACAATGACAGAGAGAATAAAAGATGCCTTCCGGGCGTTCGTATTCCTGAAGAGATTACTATAAGTGGTGATATGGGACCGAGCGTTGAGGGTGCGGATGTCATAGTTATGGCTGTTGCATCTGTATATGTAAGAGCTACCGCAAAGACTCTTTCTGCATATTATAAGCCGGGGCAGATCATAGTGGACCTGGCAAAGGGTATAGAAGATGATACACTCTACACTATGGTTGATATCATAAGCCAGGAGGTTAAGGGAGCTGATGTTGCCATTCTTTCCGGACCTACTCATGCAGAAGAGGTAAGCAGAGGCATACCGACAAGCTGTGTTGTTGGTGCGACATCGAAGGCTACTGCTGAGAAGCTTCAGTCTGTATTCATGAGTGATGTATTCAGAGTATATACCAGTTCTGATATCCTCGGAATAGAACTTGGTGGCTCTCTTAAGAATGTCATAGCATTGGCTGCGGGTATGGCTGATGGTCTTGGCTATGGCGATAATTCCAAGGCTGCACTTATAACCAGAGGTATGGCTGAGATAGCAAGACTTGGTATAGCTATGGGTGGTAAGAGCGAGACCTTCTATGGCCTTTCTGGTATAGGTGACCTTATAGTTACATGTGCGAGTATGCACAGTCGTAACAGAAGAGCCGGTATACTCATGGGACAGGGCTATAGCATGGAAGATGCCATGAAGGAAGTAAACATGGTTGTAGAAGGCGTATATTCTGCAAAAGCAGCTCTTAAGCTTGCTAAGAAGTATAATATCGTTATGCCTATAGTAGAACAGGTCAATCTTATTCTTTTTGAAGGTAAGCCTGCTGGTGAGGCGGTCAATGAACTTATGCAGAGAGATAAGACTATAGAACACAGTTCGCTTAATTGGTGATTTATGTTCTCTAAAAAGTTAAAAATATAGCAATTTCGTATTGACACTTCTCATTTAAAAGGCTATAATAATAATACACGGATGATGTATATATTATGTAGATGACATGCATATAGAAAATATAAAAAGAATGGGGTGCAACTATTATGACACAGAATTTCTTACAATTTCTTAATGTTGGCTTTGGTATTATTAGTAATAATGAGCAGGTAGATTCTTGGGACAAGGATGCTGCTATGGAAAAAGCTTTGGCTATGAATGTTCCTGGGAATGATGTAAGAATCATAGGTTTCAGATTTTATACAATGGAAGATAACGTTATAACCAGTAAGAGTGGAGTATACTATCTTGAAGGCGAGTTGTTTACATATCCTAAGGTTGACGCAGATGTTAACGCATTCATTAAGACACGTAACGCAGTATTTGAAGTAGGACAGGAGCTTATTAAGATTACCGATCCTTATGTTATGGTCTATAAGTTTAATCCTGGTGATGAGATTCTTGATACAGGTAGTGTAGTTGCCAAGATGAAGATCAATAAGGAAAAAGAGCGCATGGCGAAACTTCAGGAAGAGGTTGTAGCATATAAGGCTAGACTTATTAAGGCGCTTAAGGATGTCGAGGAAGCCATAGATACTAATCAGTTCAATGCGGTTATATTGGCTGAAGTAGAAGATACAAGTGTTAAGGCTTTGGATATCCTCAATGATGGCGGAGATTTCAGTAAGCATATTGAACATCTTCGTAACATAAGAGTTGAGATTATGAAGATTGACAAATTCATAAAGGATACTCAGAGCGGTAATGTATAATAATTATCAATTTCAGGGGGGTAATACCTCCCTTTTTGTTATTGTTATGCTGTTAGCCGATATAAAAGGCTGTAAAAAA
>DOVJ01000206.1 GCA_003520145.1 Eubacterium sp. | reverse complement strand
CCATGTACCAGCCCAGTATGTGAATACACCGCACTTGTTCTCGATGAACTTGTTACGAGCCTGTGATGTACCGTTAGTGCTCATATCAGGATCAAGAAGTCCAGACTGCTTAGCTGTAGCAAGTCTCTTAAGAGCCTCCTTCATGTTGTCTAACTGGAATCCATCTACATACTTGCCATCTGCACCCTGAATGAAATCAGGATATGCATCCTGATAGAACTCAGGAAGGTAGTTTGTATATGGAGCTTCCTTAGAGATATAACCAGCAGCTGTTACAACAGCACCGCCATCGCCAAGGTTAGCCTTCTGCATAGCAGTAAGCATATCCATATAATCCTGATATGTCTTGATATCTTCAGCCTTCTTGCCGATCTTCTCTAACCAAGACTCTCTTACGTATGTAACACATCCGTTACCACGAGTTGTAGGAAGTCCGTAAAGACCAAGTTCACCAGACTTGCCTTCTACTGTGTAAAGACTTGAAACAGACTCAAGGAAAGAAGCAGTAAATCTAGGATTTCCCTTACTATCTACTGAATCTCTGATATCAGAATTGTCCCAATCTTCCTTGAAGTTGTAAAGAAGACCTCTTGCAGCGAAGCTTACATAGTTCTCTGCTGAAAGAAGGAATGCATCTGGATACTTAGATGTATCACCGGCTGAGAATACCTGGTTGATAGCATCGCTATAACCAGAGTGATCTGGACGTGTCCACTTTACTTCGAAACCATAAGCTTCGTTGTATGCCTTATAAAGGGCATCAGTATCCTCGTCACCTTCCTTAAGGATGGTACCATCCCATGTTACGTTAACAACACTTGGCTTCTCGTAAGTCTTCTTTGCAGGTTCAGTCTTAGTGTCGCCAGTCTTTGTTGTTGTCTCTTTCTTGTCTTCCTTCTTACAAGCTGCCATAGAAAGCGCCATAGAAAGAGCAAGAGAAAGAGATACAACTCTCTTGAATGTCTTTTTCATAATGTAAAGACCCTCCTTGTAAATAATTTGTGTGAGTCACCATCTCACTTTTATGTTGGTAATCTTATACTATCATATTTATGTCAGAATATCAACCCCAAATTTCGATTTTTTTGTTCATTTTACCCAAAATTGTAAATAATCTATGAACTTCCTGTGTATGATTTGGTAATTGTGACGAATTTTCTGTCCTTGACGACATCCTTTCCGCTCGTTATCTTAGCGACTTCTGTCAAAAAATCACTTTCTTTCCCTGGAAGCAAACCAACCTTCACGTTCACATATTGCACATATTCTTTTTCAAGTATATCAACATCCAGTTCCTTGCACATATATTCGAACCGATTATATACTCCATAGTCAAGTTGCAAGTCCATAACAACACAATCCGTAAGCTCCCCCAGTTCTGATTCCCCTATCGCCATCAAGGCACTGCCCTGATACGCCCTGACAAGTCCTCCCGTTCCCAGCAAAACGCCACCGAAATATCTGGTAACTATAACAAGGCAATCTGTGATCCCGCCCTTCTCGATCACATCGAGTATGGGCTTCCCGGCTGTCCCCGAAGGTTCGCCGTCATCAGAGAACTTCTTTATCTCCTGCCTCTGCCCTATCACATAAGCATAGCAATTATGCCTTGCATCCCAATACTTTTTACGAGTTTCTTCTATATAAATGTTTGCTTCATCCACATCCTTCACACTATATACCTGTGCGATAAAGCGCGACTTCTTCTCCACAAGCTCTGCGCTTTTTCCCGTTATGACAACCTTCATCTGTCCCTCCAACTATGATATCCGTGCGCATCCTCGCGGAGCGTCTATTTTATTATATATAATCCCCTTATTTATGGCAACAGTTTACTTTTTTCTATATATATGCTATAATAGTTCTGTATGATTATACGAAAGGATTCTTTATTATATGGATTATTCAAAGAAGGGCGTCCGCAGACGTCTACACTATATCAATCCTATTATGGATAAGCTAGGCAAGAAGTTTCTCATATGTCTTATGTGCATTGCGCTCGTGTCACTTCTTTCCGCCATGGTCGGAGTAGTATGCATGGGATTCGGCATGGTTAAAGGCATAATCGAGGACTCACCTCAGATATCATTCATCGATGTGTCTCCAACCGGTTACAAGAGTACCATCTATGACGTTAACGGTGAGGTCATCCAGGAGCTCTACGGCACTGAAGCAAACCGTGAATACGTAACCATCGACAGAATCCCAAAGCACCTCCAGCACGCCATAGTAGCTATAGAAGATGAGCGTTTTTACACTCACAACGGTATCGACCCTAAGGGTATCATGCGTGCTGCCTATATAGCTGTCGCAAGACACTCGCTCGATCAGGGTGCTTCTACCATAACACAGCAGCTCATCAAGAACAACGTCTTCAAAGCATTTAACGAAAGCATGAACGAGAAGATAAGACGTAAGCTTCAGGAGCAGTACATGGCTCTGAAGCTCGAAGAGCAGATGTCAAAATCCGAGATCTTAGAGAACTACCTGAACACCATCAACTTAGGTAACGGTAACTACGGCGTACAGGCTGCTGCCAAGAACTACTTCAACAAGGACGTCAGCGAGCTTACAATCGCAGAATCAGCAGTCATCGTCTCTATCACACAGAGGCCTGTCGCTCTTAACCCTGTTAAGCATCCAGAAGCCAACAAGGAGCGTATGCTCGAAGTTCTCAAGAAGATGTATAAGCAGAAGTATATAACTAAGGAGCAGTACGAAGAAGCCAAGGCAGAGGATGTGTACGGTCACATCACCAATACTCACACAGCCAATGAAGCTGCCAATGTAACTACTTATTCATACTTTGTGGATGAGCTCATCAAGCAGGTAAAGAACGACCTCATCGAGCAGAAGGGCTACACAGAAACTCAGGCCAACAACCTCATATACAAGGGCGGTCTTACTATCAAGGCCACTCAGGACATGAACATCCAGAGAATCCTCGACGAGGAATTCGCGGACCCTGATAACTTCCCGGATTCACAGAAAGTATCCTTAGACTACACCCTGGTTGTGGAAGAGCTTGACGGCAAGGTCTACAACTACACAGACCAGTCAGTTCAGTATTACTTCATCAAGAAAACAGGCAACAGCCAGTTTTCATATATATACAACAGCACAGATGACGCCAACGCTCATGTCAACGAATTCAAGGAAGCCATGCTCGCTGATGGCGGTAAGATCATATCAGAGAACATAGTCTATCTTCCACAGCCTCAGGCATCCATGACTATCGTTGACCAGACTAACGGCCAGGTTAAGGCCATCATAGGCGGTCGTGGTGAGAAAACCAAGTCTCTTACATTCAGCCGCGCTACCACCTCAACAAGACAGCCAGGCTCAACATTTAAGATAGTTAGTACTTACGGTCCTGCTCTTGATATGGGCAAGATAACACTTAACACGAAAATCCTTGACGCGCCATACCAGTACAAGGACGGCAAGCAGGTCATGAACCATGACAAGAACTATCTCGGCTATGTAACAGTAAGATTTGCTATCGCAGATTCGCGAAATGTTCCGGCTGTCAAAGTTCTTAACATGATATCGCCGCAGATTGGCCTTAATTACGCTCTCAAGTTCGGTTTTTCAACCCTTGTCACACCGGACGAAGCTATCAACGGACACCATGATATGGTTGAAGCGCTTGCTCTCGGCGGTCTTACATACGGTGTAACCAACATAGACCTCTGTGCCGCATATGCAGCTATAGCAAATAAGGGCGTATACAACGAACCTACCTACTATACCGAAGTATATGATCACGATGGCAACATACTCCTCGACGATTCCTATCGTGAATCTCACAGAGTCATCAAAGAAAGCACTGCCGAGATTTTAACAGATGCTCTTTTGTCTGTTACCGAAATCGGTACAGGTAAGTTCACATACATGAACAATCAGCCGGTAGCCGGTAAGACCGGTACTACCAACGATGATGTAGATAAGTGGTATGTAGGCTACACACCTTACTACACAGGTGCGATCTGGTTCGGATACGATGACAATCAGACATACGGTTTTAATTACACACTCCACGTAAGGCTATGGGGTAAGATTATGAACCGTATACATGAAGGTCTCGAACACAAGGATTTCGAATTCACAGAGAATATCACAGAAGTACAGATATGTAGCGAGTCAGGTCTCCTTCCTATACCGGGACTTTGTGATGGTCACATAACAACAGGAAGGTTCGTACGCGGAACAGAACCTACACAGTCATGTGATGTTCACCAGAAGGTCAGGATATGTACTGATTCAAATCAGCTTGCAACATCTTCTTGTCCGCACACAAAGGAGACCATAATTAACACCCACGACTATAAGGATAATCCTTTGACAACCTGTACGCTTCACGCAGGAAGCACTACTACCACGACTAAGCAGTCAACCGAAACTACCACGAAGGCAAGTACAGAGACTACTAAGGCAAGTACAGAGACAACCAAAGCCAGTACAGAGACAACCAAAGCAACCGACAACTAAGAAGGTGACCATATGGATGATATAATTAGATCACTCATCGATATCGAAGAGAAAGCGTCAGCGATACTCTCTGACGCTTCTCAAAAACAGGTTATGATATCCAAGGAATACGAAGATAAGCTTGTGGATTTCACTACCAAACAAAAAGAAGAATCTGAGATCATCCTCAAGGACTTCCAGGAAAAGCTTGAGGAGAAGAAAAAGACAACCCTGCAGGACATCAAAGATGAAAACGAACGCAGGATCACTCTGGTCAAGGATATATACGACAACAACCACACTAAGATTGCTGAACATATATTCAGGCAGATAATCATGTAAGCAGAGGTAACTCAATGAGTGTATTGGGATATAGTGCAATAACAGCGAAGATACATTCCATGTCAGGCAAGCTTATACAGGCAGAAGAATATGATACCATATGCAGCTTGCAGAGCGTGGATGATTTTGCCAATTACTTAAAAGAGAATGAAAGCTACAAAAAGGGCTTCGAGCTTATGGGAGCCATGAGACTCAACCGAAACAAGATCGAGCAGATACTCACATACTCGCTCCTAAACGACTTTAAGAAGATCTATAATTTTGCCACACTCTCTCAAAAGCGATATCTTCACTTTTTCATATACCAGTATGAAGCTGATATAGTTAAGTCACTGATCATGAGATTTCTCATGGATCACACAATAACGGATGAGCTGATCATATACGAAGACTTCATAAGAGATTTTACTGTCATAGACCAAAGTGCGTTAAGACAGGCCAAAAACTTCGACGAATTCATCGAGAGCATGAGGGGAAGCACCTACTATGACACTATCCGTCAGGTATATGCCATAGAAAAAAGCTCAATATATGACTACGAATCACAGATAGACCTAAAGAGCCTGACGCTTATCTGGCACACATTGCAGAAGAAGCTAAAGGGCACAGAATTAGAGCTGTTCAAGGAAAACTACGGAACTCAGATAGATCTGATGAATATAAACTGGATCTATCGAGCCAAGAAGTACTACAATATGGCACCTGTAGAAGTCTACAAGGTCATAATACCTATAAACTATAAGCTCCACCGCCAGACACTCAAGGACTTAGTGGAAAGCCCTTCTTTACAAGCTTTCGAAGATATCCTTTCCACGACCTACTACCTAAAGCGAAGTGAAGACCTGCCGGATCTTGAGCAATTATATGCTGATACCATCGGCAAGTCAAAGAGAAAATCAGAGAAGAAGAACCCATATTCCATGGCTTCCATCAATCTCTATCTGTACAACAAAACAATCGAGATACAAAAACTTACGATCATAATCGAAAGCTTAAGATATGGGCTTAACGCCCGGGAGAAACTCATATGATAGAAAAGATGCAATTCATAAGCCTCACCGGTCCAAAGGAAGACTTTGACCGAGTTGTAGACCGTTATATACCGAGATACAATATTCAGCTTGAGAATGCACTTGTTGAATTAAAGAGCGTCAAGAATCTACGCCCTTTCAACGAGCCCAACGTATACAAGGATCTCTTCCAAAGCGGTGTCGACTGCTTATCACAGATAGGCACTGTCTACACTTCAGGCAAGACCTCCATGTCTGTTGAGCAGGCAAGAAACTTGATAAGGCTCACCAAGAACGAATTATCACAGCCAAGTGCTGAATTATCTGAATTAAGTCTGAAACTAAAAGAAAAAGAAGATGAGCTTGAAACACTTGCTCACTACAAGAATATACATGTCAACCTGAAGCAACTAGGATCCTTCAAGTTTTTGACCTATCACTTCGGAAGACTGCCACTCATATACTATAAAAAGTTCGAGAAGTATATCCTCGACGATCTGGATACTATCTTCTATCTCTCCTCGAAGGATGAAACCTATGCCTACGGCATATATTTTTCGCCTTCCACACAGGCAGAGAAACTGGATGCGATATATTCTTCACTACACTTTGAGATAATCGACTATTCAAACGATTACGATGGTGATATCGAAGAGAATTACGAGCGTATCCTGAATGAAGCAACCAAGCTCAGAGAAAAATGCGAAGCTCTCAAAAAAGACTGTCTTGATATCATCGATGTCAAGAAAGACAAGCTTCTAGAAGCAACAAGACGCCTTGAATTAACACGTGACCACTTTGAACTTAGAAAGCTTGCCGCCTGTACAGGCAACGCAGACGACAACTATATGGGCTTTTACATACTCTGCGGATGGCTAAGCTTAGCGGATGCAAAAAAGCTTGAAGAAGAATGCAAAAAAGACGACTCAGTATCATGCATCCTCGAGGAATTAGATGGCGATGAAAAATTAAAGCCGCCTACTAAGCTTAAGAACTTCCCATTATTCAGACCTTTTGAGATGTTTGTTCGCATGTACGGCATGCCGTCATACGATGAATTCGACCCGACACCTATCGTCGCTATCACATACTCACTGATATTCGGCGCGATGTTTGGCGACCTCGGTCAGGGACTATGTCTGTTCCTTCTCGGACTACTCATATATCTTAAGAAGAAGTCAGACCTCGCAGCCATCATAAGTATGTGCGGACTGTCAAGCTCCGTATTCGGCTGCCTCTTCGGAAGTGTATTCGGCTTCGAGGATATCATACCGGCACTATGGCTTAAGCCGACGCTGCACATGACAAGCCTTAATTTCGTCGGCAGGCTCAACACAGTGTTCATAGTAGCCGTTGCATTTGGTATGGGAATCACACTCTTTTGCATAGTTATGAATATCATAAGCAACATAAGAGCACGCAGATTTGAAGAAGCCTTCCTCGACCCGAACGGACTCACAGGATTTGTATTCTACGCAAGCATCGTGTTAGTCATCGTTCTCTTCACGACAGGCAAACCGCTTCCTGCAAGCATAGTTCTCGCTCTCATGTTCGGCCTTCCACTTCTTCTCATAGTGCTCAAGGAGCCTATTATGGCGCTCATCACCAAGAAGCCTATGGAGGAAAAAACAGGTGTCGGCATGTTTATAACACAGGCATTTTTCGAGCTTTTCGAGATACTCTTAAGTTACTTCTCGAATACGCTCTCATTCATAAGAATCGGCGCATTTGCAATAAGCCACGCATCTATGATGGAAGTTGTGCTCATGCTTGCAGGCGCACACGACGGCGGCAGGATCAACATCCTCGTCGTAATATTAGGCAACATCTTCGTATCAGGCATGGAAGGCTTGATCGTCGGAATACAGGTATTAAGACTTCAGTTCTACGAGATGTTCAGCCGTTACTTCAAGGGCAACGGCCGCGAATTCAGATCCACAATCGTATAGGAGGCATATATGGATATCATAATAATGATCGTATTGATCGCAGCACTTTTATTAACAATCATTCTTCCGATAGCAGGGTTCTATCGTTCTTCAAGAACCAAGCGTTCCTTCAAAAGAAGCTTTGCAGCTAACGCTTCCCTCTTTTTCGGAACACTCATCATAAGCCAGATAGTTATGTTTACAACAGCTTCTGCAGCAACTGAAGGTACAAGTGGAGCCGGTCTTGCTACAGGTCTTGGCTACATCGCAGCTGGCTTGGTTACAGGACTTTCCTGCCTCGGTGCAGGTATCGCCGTTGCGAGTGCAGCAAGCGCAGCTATCGGTGCCATCAGCGAAGAGGGTTCACTCTTTGGTAAAGCGCTTATATTCGTAGGTCTTGCCGAAGGTGTCGCACTCTACGGACTCATCATCTCATTTATGATACTTAACAAGCTGTAAGGACGAATTATATGCAAATGTATCTTATAAGCGACAACGTTGACACCTACACAGGACTTCGATTAACCGGCGTAGACGGCGTTGTCCTCCATGAAGAAGACGAAATAAAAACGAAGCTAGATGAACTAAGCCGTAACACTGATATAGGCATCATCCTCGTAACAGAGGGACTTGTCGCTAAGTATCCTCATCTGTTCGAGACAACAAGGCAGAATGGTATCATACCACTTCTAGTCGAGATACCTGACAGA
Source organism: Eubacterium sp. (assembly GCA_003520145.1). GTDB lineage: Bacteria > Bacillota > Clostridia > Lachnospirales > Lachnospiraceae > UBA9775. The sequence continues at coordinate 6,129 of DOVJ01000206.1, read as the reverse complement.
CACGGCAGAAAGAAAAGTGACGATTTCATAACAGAATACGTCAACAAAACTATCATGTAAGGACGATCATGGACAACAAAGAAAAGCTTGATAATTTTTTAAAGATATGTATGGATGACGCTACAAAAAGAAGCGAAAACCTCATCAGCAAACATACCGAATATACAGAAAAAGAATATCGCACAAAATCTAAAGCGATCAAGGACCAAAACACGGAGCTCACCAAAAAAGAGATCGACAACATGAAACAGGAATACAACATCTTCTTATCCAGAGAAAGCGCAAGGTTAAAGAGTGAATATCTTGCAAAAAGAAAGGACTATGAAGATATGCTCCTTAGCGAGGTCTACGATATGCTCGAGAAGTACATGTCGACAAGCGATTATGTAGCATATATCGAGAACAAGATCAAGGAAGCGCGCCCTCTCGCAGACGGCGAACCTATGACGCTCATAATCAGCGATGCCGATTACTCAATTGCAAGAGAGATCGCAGTCAGATACAACACCGCGATCCGCATCACGAAGGAGAACATAATCGGCGGCTGTATGATCCTGATACCAAACCGCAATATACTGATCGACAATACATTTAAAAACAAATTGGACAATATTCGCAAGAATTTCCACTTTGACAAAGCACTTGAAGAAGTAAAACAGGACAAACATCATGCAAAAGTATAAGATATACAATATCAACGGACCGCTTGTGACTATCAAGGGCAAGACCGATCTTCGCATGTCAGAGATGGTTTACGCAGGCGAAAACAATCTTATAGGCGAGGTCATAAGCCTCTACTCCACACATACGATAGTACAGGTGTTTGAAGATACACAGGGCTTAGCACCAGGCGACTACGTAACAGGAACCGATTCCTCCATCTGCGTCAGTCTAGGTCCCGGCATCATATCCAACATCTATGACGGAATAGAGCGCCCTCTAAGGAGTATAGCAGATAAAACAGGAGCCTTCATAGGACGTGGCGCATCTGTCAGTGCCCTCGATGAAGAGAAGCTCTGGGACACCACCATAACTGTCAAGAAGGGCGACTACCTTAAGGGCGGCGACATAATTGCCAATGTTCCTGAGACCCCATCTATCATGCACAAAGTCATGGTTCCACCAGACTTAAGCGGTGAAGTCATAGATACAGTACCTAATGGCAGATATAACATAAAAGAACCCCTTATAACCATAAGGAACTCAGAAGGCGAAGAATTCAGCGTATGTATGATGCAGAAGTGGCCGATACGTATACCGCGCCCTGTCCAGAAGAGATTCCCTATAAGTGAGCCTCTGATCACAGGTCAGCGTATACTTGACAGCATATTCCCTATAGCTAAGGGCGGAACGGCCGCCATACCAGGCGGATTCGGTACCGGCAAGACCATGACTCAGCATCAGATCGCAAAGTGGTCAGATGCCGATATAATCATATATATAGGCTGTGGCGAGCGAGGCAACGAGATGACTCAGGTACTCGAGGATTTCTCACAGCTTGTCGATCCTAAGACAGGCAACTCCCTCATGGACAGAACAACGCTGATTGCCAACACCTCAAACATGCCTGTAGCAGCAAGAGAAGCCTGCATATACACAGGTATAACCCTCGCTGAATACTACAGAGATATGGGCTATGACGTAGCTATCATGGCAGACTCTACCTCAAGATGGGCAGAAGCCTTAAGAGAATTATCTGGCAGACTCGAAGAGATGCCTGCAGAAGAAGGCTTCCCTGCATATCTTGCCTCAAGACTTTCAGCCTTCTACGAAAGAGCCTGCATGGTTGAGACACTTAACGGTCAGACAGGCAGCGTAACCGTAATCGGTGCAGTTTCCCCTCAGGGCGGTGACTTCTCAGAACCTGTCACACAGAACACCAAGCGATTTGTCAGATGCTTCTGGGGACTGGATAAGTCTTTAGCTTACGCAAGACATTTTCCAGCTATCAACTGGCTTACAAGCTACAGTGAATATGTTCCTGACCTCGCTAGATGGTACGCTAAGAACGTAAGCGATGACTTCATAACCTGTCGCTCTCGTATCATGAATATACTGACTCAGGAAAATTCGCTCATGGAGATAGTCAAGCTCATAGGAAGCGACGTACTCCCTGACGACCAGAGGCTAACCTTAGAGATAGCGCGTGTCATAAGACTCGGCTTTCTGCAGCAGAACGCCTTCCATAAGGACGACACCTGTGTAAGCCCAGAGAAACAGTATCGCATGATGAAGACCATACTCTATCTCGACGAGAAAAGCAGAGAGCTGATAAGCTTAGGTATGCCAGTATCGGTACTTAAGGAGAACGGCATCTTCGAGAAGATCATCCAGATAAAGTATGATATCCCGAACGACAGGCTTGACATGTTCGACGAATACAAGGGCCTCATAGATGATTATTACAACAACGTACTTAGTATAAATGGGTAAAGTATTATGAACATAGAATATCTTGGCTTAGAGAGCATCAACGGCCCTCTGATAGCCATAAAGGGCATAAAAGGTGCCACCTACGAAGAATTAGTAGAAATAAAATCCGATGACAAGAAGCCCCTTCTCGGAAGGATCATAGAACTTTCCGACGAACAGGCGGTAGTGCAGGTATTTGCCGACACACAGAACCTTTCTCTTACCTCAACAAGAACAAGGCTCTGCGGCGAACCGCTCATGCTTGGTCTCTCGAAGGATATGCTCGGCAGAACATTTAACGGTATCGGGGAACCTATAGACGGACTCCCAAAGCCTGATGAGGACGTAAGACGCAACATCAATGGTGCGCCCCTTAATCCTGTATCGAGAGAATATCCACGTAATTACATAAGAACAGGCATCTCTGCGATCGACGGCCTGTCCTCTCTCATAAGAGGTCAGAAGCTTCCTATCTTCTCAGGCAACGGCTTATCACACGACGAGCTTGCTGCTCAGATAGTAAGACAGGCAACCATAGATGACAAGAGCGAAGACGGTGAAGGAGAACAGTTTGCCATAGTATTTGCAGCCATGGGAATAAAGCACGATGTAGCGAACTTCTTCATGAAGACCTTCGAGGAAGCCGGAGTATCAGACCATGTCGCAACCTTCCTTAATCTCGCTAACGATCCTGTTGTAGAGAGACTCATAACACCTAAGGTAGCTCTGACTCTGGCAGAATACTTAGCTTTCGACCTTGGCATGCATATCTTGGTTATCCTAACCGATATGACTTCATTTGCGGAGGCTATGCGTGAAGTATCATCTTCTAAGGGCGAGATTCCTTCAAGAAAGGGCTATCCAGGCTACCTATACAGTGAACTCTCGACCATATATGAGAGAGCTGGCATAGTTGCAGGCAAAAAGGGTTCTATAACACAGATTCCTATACTTACTATGCCTAACGATGACATAACTCATCCTATCCCGGACCTTACAGGCTATATAACCGAAGGACAGATAGTACTCGATCGAGAACTGCACAATAAGGGCATCTACCCTCCTATCTCGGTACTCCCATCACTTTCCAGACTTATGAAAGACGGAATCGGCAAGGAATACACAAGAGAAGATCATCAGGACTTAGCTAATCAGCTCTTCTCATCCTACGCTAAGGTTATGGACGCAAGAAGTCTTGCATCAGTAATAGGTGAGGACGAGCTTTCGCCTACGGACCAGTGCTACATAAAGTTTGGCAAAGCATTTGAAGAACAGTTCATAGGACAGGGCAATGCGGAAAACCGGACCATCACAGAGACTCTCGATCTCGGCTGGAAGCTTCTTAGAATCCTTCCAAAATCAGAGCTTGACAGAGTCAACCCTGCAATCCTTGATACATACCTGAAAGCATAAGTGAGGAAACTCTATGAATCCTAACGAATTCCCTACAAAAGGTAATTATATAAGGCTCAAATCATCGCTTGCACTCGCGCGCCAGGGCTACGACCTCATGGACAAGAAGCGTAATATCCTGACCAAGGAACTCATGGCTATGATGGATGAAGCAAAAGCCTTGCAGGGGCAGATAAGCGAAACCTTCGCACAAGCCTATAAGGCCCTGCAGGACGCTAACCTAACCATGGGCATGAACAACGTCTCAGACATCGCACACGCGATACCCATAGATGATTCCATCAGGATTAAGACAAGAAGTATCATGGGAACAGAGATTCCGCTAGTAGAAGGCTCAGACGATATCGAGATTGCCTATTCCTTCTACGACCACAAGGAATCATTAGACAAAGCAAGAATAGCCTTCAACAAGGCAAAAGTCCTCACACGGAAGCTCTCAGAGATAGAAAACTGCACCTTCCGACTTGCGGACAGCATAAGAAAGACAACCAAAAGAGCCAACGCGCTCAACAACATCACAATCCCAAGGCTGTCAGCCCTCGAAAGAGAGATGGCATCAGCACTTGAAGAAAAAGAACGAGAAGAATTCACAAGACTCAAAGTAATAAAGCACAGATTACAACAATAGAGGTATTATGGCACAGATCACAAAATCCACGATTTTTAATCATCCTTCATACACCTTAGAAAACGGTCGATATAAGGCGATCATAGTAACTGGTTATGGTGCTAACATAATCGAGCTTTACGACAAGGAACTCGACATCCACGTATTCAGAACCCCTGATACAGCCGATTTCAACGAATTCTCCAAGTCACCGCAGCACTTCGGCAACGCCATACTCTTTCCACCAAACCGTATCTCAGGCGGAACATTTACAAAGCATGACAGGAAGTACAACTTCTTCAACCAGCCGACAGTCGGAGATTTCTCCCACGGACTCCTTCGCTACCTGCCTTTTAAGGTGACGCACGACCAAGTATCCGGCGAGAACATAGAGCTCAAGGCGACCTACCGCTCAAGCCCCGAAGCAGACACCATCTATAAGGACTTCCCACATGAATTTCTGTGCGAAGTAACCTTCAGTCTCACCTCGCGCGGTCTGTATGAGACCATAAGCTTTACGAACTTCGGCTACGAACCGATGCCTCTCGGCGTAGGCTTCCACACCGCATTTGGCATACCATTCTCACCAAATACGCTGAAGTCCGATTACAGAGTCATGTTCACCGCCGACAAAATGCTTCCGCTTAACCAAAATCGCGTACCAACAGGCTCTTTCTTAGCATGCGACGCGCGCTATACCCAGCCGGAAGGCTTCGACCCGCTAAGCGAAACAGTCGACATCCACACAACCGTAAAGACACTCTTCATAGACAAAGTGCCATTTAGAGGTGCTAAGATAGCCAACATCCGCAACGGTAAGACCATCTCCTTCGAGATATCAGATTCATTCCCGTTCTGGATGGCATGGAACAACAAAACTATCAACAACTACATCTGCATAGAGCCTATGAGCTGGTGTATCGACGCCCCTAACTCACACTTAGACGACAGAGAAACAGGTTACCTTGAGCTAAGTAGAGGCATGAACTGGGAAGGAAAGCTCTCTTTCAGGACGGAACAGAGTATATAATAAAAACTGTAAAAAAGCAATCTCCAGGACACGTCAAGATTCATCCTGTCGATTGTTTTTTTACTCTACATATATCTCTCATACTCATCATTGCACCTGATTCCCTCTATCCACGCTGCAATCCCTGCCACCACAAAGAGTATATATTGCTCCTCTATAACCGCCTTACTAGCAAGCCTCGAATCATAAAGTCTCCAGAATTCGCCGCTTTCATTGGTAAATGTACTGAACACAACGTAAGCTATACACACAACATTGGCCAGAAGATAATTGCCACTCATATATGAGATCATGTAGTATATGCCCACAAGAAAGCCTACGGATACAAAAAGCCTTAAGTACTCCCAACCGTAATTATCAAGGTGACACATATCTTCTGCCATCTTATAAACAAGAAAAGCAAGCATCATATATAACACAACAGAGAGTATATAGTAACCAGCCTTAATCCTCCTTCTCACATATAAAAGCTCATTGCCACGAGAAGCCATGGCTTCAGCGCTGAACATAACAGGCCATATAAGTGCCGTAACAGGAAGGAATCTCTGCAACATCATAGAACACGCTACCTTACACTCCTCATGAGAGAGACTTTTTGAAAAGTACTTCAAAAAAGCAGGCATGACAACATAAAGGACCAAAAGAGGAATAGCATAACCTATGCTAA
>DOVJ01000194.1 GCA_003520145.1 Eubacterium sp. | reverse complement strand
TCCACAGATTGTGCTTGAGGTGATGTCTTATACGTCCCGCCTCACACATACCCGATGCGGATATGATAACCTTAGGCTTCATGTCCTCATTGATATTCTTAGAATCGTTGGTCGTTACAGAAAGCGACAGACCCGGGAAAGAAAGAGGATTGATACCACTTCTTATCATCTGCAGCGCTTCATCGTCGAAGCAATTGTCTATGTTGCGATTGAATACGCTTGTCGCCTCCACAGCAAGAGGACTATCGACAACGACATGAAAGCCTTCATATTCCGGAAGAAGATTATCTCTCTTGATCTTATGGATGTAATAAAGCATTTCCTGCGTCCTGCCTACCGCAAATGCCGGTATGACAAGATTGCCGCCCTTATCAAATGTATACTTAATGATCTTCGCAAGCTCAGTAGCGTAGTCTAGTGGCTTATTATGATTTCTGTTGCCATAAGTAGACTCCATGACAACATAATCAGCGGATTCAAGGTACTTCGGATCCTTGATAAGAGGCTTATCTGTATTACCTATATCTCCGGAGAATACGATCTTAACCTCTCTTCCATCCTCCTTAGCAAATACCTCTATGCTCGCAGAGCCCAGAAGATGTCCGACATCCACAAATCTCACCTTGATGTTATCGTTGATCTCTATGATCTTCTCATAATCACAAGGCACGAATTGCTTCATGACATTGATAACGCTCTCCATACTGTAGAGAGGAACGAATTCCTCAAAACCCGATCTCTTGGCCTTTCTGTTTCTCCACTCAGCCTCGAATTCCTGTATGTGCGCGCTATCACGAAGCATTATGTCGCACAGATCAACTGTAGCCTTAGTACAGTACACCTTGCCCCTGAATCCCTTATCATACATAAGAGGAATCAGGCCGGAATGATCGATATGCGCATGCGTAAGAAGTATATAATCTATATCCGACGCATTGACAGGAAGCTCCTGATTCTCATACACATCACTACCCTGCTCCATACCGCAGTCTATAAGAAGATTATAGCCTGCGATCTCCAGATAATGACAGCTTCCCGTAACCTCATGATCAGCTCCATAAAACCCTATCTTCATACAACTACCTCCATTATCAAGTCTCGCTCCGCGAGAATTGCTCACAATTTCGAGCACTCCTTACATACTCCATATATGATTGAATTCTTGCACTGAAGTAAGAATCCATGCTCACTGTATATATGCTCCTTTATCTCATCCATAAAGTGACAGTCAAGGTGCGTTATCCCTCCGCACTCAACACACTTCAAGTGCAGATGCTCACTACACTGATGCCCCGTGTCCACATACTGATATACAGCCGTCTTCATCGTCTCGGACACATACTTGATGACCTTGTTCTCACTGACAAGCTTATCCATAAAACGATAGATCGTCGAAGCATTTACCTGATGACCGCCTGCCTTAAGATAAGCGGATATATCGCTAACAGACACAGTTTTATCGCAATTATCCATAAGATATTCTATTATCTTTGCTCTCGAAACAGTAGAATATTCCTTCATATCAGCTTCTCCAGATATCCCTGTTGTACTCTGCTATAGTTCTGTCAGATGAGAAGAAACCAGCCTTTGCGATATTCACAAGCGTCTTCTTCGCAAATGCATGTCTATCCTCATAATCCTCATATACGCGATCTCTTACGGCTATATATTCTTCTATGTCAAGAAGCGTCATGAACCAGTCCTTAACGATAAGCTCCTTATGAAGCCTAAGAAGGTTCTCCTTACAGCCAACCTCTAGCATCTCATCGCTCACAAGGAAGTCAACAAGGCTCTTTACAAGCGAACTGCCCTCATATATCTCGCGCGATACATAATCAGCATTCTTATAGTGCTCGATAACCTCTTCACTGCTCTTTCCAAATGTATAGATGTTCTCTTCACCTACAAGACCCGCTATCTCGACATTCGCGCCATCCATCGTGCCAAGAGTCACGGCACCGTTAAGCATAAACTTCATATTGCCTGTTCCAGATGCTTCCTTAGAAGCAAGTGAGATCTGCTCAGATATATCACATGCAGGTATGATCTTAGCGGCCTTCGATACATTGTAATTCTCAACCATGACCACCTTAAGATAAGGACTTACCTCAGGGTCTGAATTGATGATCTGCGACAGGCACAGGATCGCATGTATGATATCCTTAGCTATCACATAAGCTGGAGCCGCCTTAGCTCCAAATATAACTGTTATAGGAGTCTTAGGCAGGTGCCCTTCCTTGATCTGCATATACTTGTAGATCACATAGAGCACGTTCATCTGTTGGCGCTTATACTCATGAAGCCTCTTCACCTGCACATCGAAGATGGAATCAGGATTGATCTCCACGCCCTGCGTCTTCTTAAGGAAGTCAGCAAGTCTTACCTTGTTATCTCTCTTAATAGCGATAAGTTCGCCAAGAACATTCTCATCCTCCACATAACCCATGAGATTAAGGAGCTTAGTAGCATCCTTCTTATAATCATCTCCTATGAGAGTACTGATTAAAGAGGCAAGCTCAGGATTACAGTGTAAAAGCCAGCGTCTGAATGTTATACCATTAGTCTTGTTGTTAAACTTCTCTGGATATATCCTGTAGAAGTTATTAAGTTCCTCGTTCTTGAGTATCTCAGTATGCAAGTACGCAACACCGTTGATACTGTGAGTAAAGTGAATATCCATATGTGCCATATGAACTCTGTCATCAGCATCTATTATGGCTACACTCTCATCATCGAATCTTTCCTTAACGAGTTCATCAAGTTTCTTGATGATAGGAACTATAGGTGCTGCAACCTCCTCGATATATGCAAGAGGCCACTTCTCAAGAGCCTCCGCAAGGAT
>DOVJ01000201.1 GCA_003520145.1 Eubacterium sp. | reverse complement strand
GTGTCCCAGTGATAGTTTTTTACAGTCCCATTTTTGTTATTGCTATGATGTTAGCCAATATGATTATTTTTTACCGTAGCAACCACACAAACAACTCCAAAAAACATAACCAATACATCTATAGCATAATTCGTTGTCTTAGGTTCGTCTGGTTTTGCCGGATCTATCAGTACAGTGAACTTCTTTCCGTTCTTCATAACAAAGGCATTATAGTACGAAAGAACCTTATCTTCATATCGCTCTCCCTGATAATCATAGGTAACATAAGCCTTTTTTCCTTTTTTAGGTTTATGGATCACTTTCATAGAAGATTCCACATGCTCAAGTTTTACACTCTTATATACATCAAATCCGAAGAGCACTGTTGCCACCAGTATGAGCACAATTCCCACAATTAAAACCGTTCTGTTCTTATCAGACTTTTTTACATACGCTTTAGCTAACCCCATATATACTACTCCTTATCTGTATATATCAAGCGGATTATCTTCTGCCGCATCTGTCGGCATACTAAGGTTCCACACATATACCATCTCGACAGAACCACTGTTATCCTTCATAAGTATCATAACGAGCTCCGAATTCTCTGATATATGAGTATCCAAAGAAGCATACCTTTCACTCTTATTAAGTGCAAGCTTCTCCATGAAGATACCATCCTTAAGATCATATATCTTGAAGTCAAGCCCCTTCGCTCCATCCTTAGTCACAGTCAAAGCAAGATTCTGATCATCGTAGAATCTCACATCATTAAGCTCCTCTTCATCCTCAAATCGAAACAATTCAAGAATTCTTGGTCTTTCACTAGAATAAAGACCCACACAAGCCTTATCCTTATAGTAATCCAGATAAACAAGGCCTCCGCCCGAACAACAAAGCTTATAATCAAGCACACCACGGTCTGTCAAAGTATGCTCCTCAGAGTCCACGATCATATAACCGGTACCGCCAACGCCTTCATAACTAAAGAGATATACATCTGCGCCAGAGCATTCACCTAAGTAATCCTTGATATTCTTATCAGAATCAAATGCATAGATAAGAAGCGAGCTTTCTGACTCAACATCATGCTTATAAAGCTTATTCTCTTCATCGATATACAGTATACCACTTCCATCCGAAAGAACCACTGACTTTTTTATATCCTTGAGAATAGTAAAAGCCTTCTTCTTCTCAAGCTTGGAATCATATACAACATAAGAATGTGTAGTCCTGTCATATACATATATATCCTTGTTATCGCATACATAGAAGCCAAGATTCTTAGAACTTGTGAAGAAAGAATCCTCTTTACATTCATATTCAGCTTTTCTTGTTATCTTATTCTTGAACAAATCATAGATGATCACTTCAAAGCCAGTACCGTCCTCTTTTTTCAAAAAAGCAGCCACCTCATTATTACCTCTGAAGCTCGCATCAGATATAACACAATCCTCTTTAAGAAGGTGTTTCTCAACTTCTATCAGGCTCTCATTCGAATTATCCACAATCTCTATATCCTGTACAGTTGTCTCTTCGATCGGCGCTTTACTTTCTTTTGTATCACTTTTGCTATTATCTCTCTCAGAACAAGAACACAACACAAAGCACAAAAGCACCATCAAACAGACAGATGTATATCTTCTATATCTCATAAAAACCATGATTCTATCCTCCTCTGTCTATTATACAAAAAAAGTCTAAGGATTTCAATTTGCTTTTGACATAATCAGCAAATAATGCTATAATCAACACTATGAGCAAATTAATAGATTTATTTAAAAAAAACAAGTCGGTTCTGTTCTTTGTATATCCACTCATATACCTCGCGATATTCTTTTATCTCGAAAAGAACATACAACCGACACATATCATATATTCAGAGATTGATGGAAAGATTCCTTTTTGCGAATACTTCATCATCCCCTATGACATATGGTTTGCATATATAGTCCTTACATACATAGTTCTCTTTCTTTTTTCAAGAAAAGACTTTGTGCCTACCGCAACCATTATGACCATAGGTATGACAGTATTCCTGATAACAAGTTTCATATACCCTAACGGACTCCCATCTGATTTTAGACCGAACTTGGATTCACTGAATCGCGACAACTTCTGCATAAGACTTGTCAGAAGCCTCTATGCTTCCGATACATCAACCAATGTATTCCCGAGCATTCACGTCTTTAACTCCCTCGGAGCCACATACGGCTTATGCAAATGTAACAAAATCCCGAAGCCTGTGAAGTATATATGCATATTGTTATGCTTATCGATAATCGCCTCCACAGTCTTCTTAAAGCAGCACTCTATAATCGACTGCTTTGGTGGAATCGTATTGGGAATAGTGATGATACCAGTGTATAATATAGTAAAAGAGAAGTGTCTGTAAAGCCATTGCTTGCAAGCAAAGTAGAGTGCGTCACACTATAGGGTTGCCACAACTTAAAAAGAATTCATCGTCGTACGGCGACGATTCGCAAGATTTCGTCATACTCGAGCGTGCTAATGCAAAGTCCGAAGCACTGTTTGAGTGCTCGGAGAGCACGAGTTTGCGAGAGGACTTTGCTAATTGATGCACGCGAGA
>DOVJ01000199.1 GCA_003520145.1 Eubacterium sp. | reverse complement strand
GGAGTGCGTCACACTGAGGGATTGCCACAACAAAAAAGCAATAAGCAGCGGAAATCAAGATTTTCTCTAATCTCGCTGCCTAAAAAGAGTCTGGGGGCTCGAAAAAAGCAGCGAAAATCATGTTTTTCTCAAATCCCGCTGTCCAAAAGGAGTCTAGAGAGCCAAAAAAAGCAGCGAAAAATCAAGTTTCACTCAATCCCGCTGCCTAAGAGAATGCAAGTGAATCAAAAAAGCAGCGGAAATCAGGATTTTCTCAAATCCCGCTGCTAAGCAATCGTAAAACTGCCGTCAGCCACAACTTAAAAAGAATTCATCGTCGTACGGCGACGATTCGCAAGATTTCGTCATACTTGAGCGTGCTAATGCAAAGCCCGAAGCACTGTTTGAGTGCTCGAAGAGCACGAGTTTGCGAGAGGGCTTTGCTAATTGATGCACGCGAAAGTATAGAAATCTTGACGTGTCGCAGGATGACGATGAATTCTGCCAGCGAAATCATAGAAATCTTGACGTGTCGCAGTATGACGATGAATTCTACCTGAAATCCCGCTGTCAATCTACTCATTTTCCATTATCTTCCCCAGTATCCCCTTCAGAGTCCTCGCCTCATCTTCGCTTATATTCACAGACTTGCACATATTCTCCTGAATTCTGCAGGCTTCAGACCTGAGTGCAAGTCCCTTATCGGTCACGCAGATATCGAGATAACGCTCGTCTTCATCGCTTCTTTTGCGCTCAATAAGGCCCTTTTGCTCCAGTTTCTTAAGAAGAGGCGTAAGCGTACCTGAGTCAAGCATAAGTATCGAGCCTAAGTCCTTCACGCATATATTGCGCCTCTCCCACAGTACCATCATAGTGATGTATTGGGTATAAGTAAGATCTATCTTATCAAGATAAGGTCTGTAACGCCTCGTTATCTCCTTTGCGCACGCATATATGGGAAAACACAGCTGCTTATCAAGCCTTATTTCTTCATAGTCCATAGAAGCCCCCTACTTGTTGGAATTAACGAACTCCATCATAGCATCTTCAGGTACAAAACCGATATTCTCTGCGACCTTCTCGCCATTCTTGAAGATCATAACAGCTGGTATGCTGCTTACACCGCATTTGATCGCAAGCTCAGTGTTCTGATCAGTATCGATTGCATAGAACTTCACATCAGTTATCTTCTCAGATACTGACTCAAGTATCGGCGCGAGCATCTTACACGGATTGCACCATGTCGCGTTGAAGTCCACAACTATAACACCATCATTCTTAACTGCCTCGAATTCCTTAGAATTAATCTTCTTTACCATAATTAAACCTCCGTTTTTGTAGTATTGATGTAATTAACTGCCGAAAGAGCCGCTATATTGCCTTCTCCGGCCGCCTTAGCGTACTGCAGCGGCGCTCCCGTAACATCGCCGCAGGCAAAGCATCCTGCTATATTCGTCCTCATCTGCCTGTCTACTGCTATGTATGAGCCTTCTGTCTTAAGCCCTGGCACAAGGTTATTCGGCGCCACCTGCTCACGCAGTATGAAAAATGCATCGGCAACCACCTCTTCGCCACTTGACAGCACTGCTTTCTCAGCCTTAAGTCTGCCCTCGATTTTCTTGACATTTCCCTTAAGGACCGTTACGTTAGACCCAAGAGTTGCCTCACACTCATATCCAGGTATGTATGTAACCTCTGATGCAACAGACGCAAGGAACTTAACTTCATCTTCCTCCTTAGCACTGTCTGCTATAACTGCTACAGGTCTTCCCTTATATAACATAGCATCGCAGGTTGCGCAGTAACTCACGCCACGACCGAGGTACTCGCTCTCACCCTCATAGGGTTTCACCGCACTAACGCCGGTAGCTATGATAACTGTACGAGCTTCGTAACTATCCTTCGCACCCATAAGTGTAAAAGAAGCCCCCATAGCATAGACAGCGCTTATCTTATCTTCAGTTATAACAAGATTTTCTGCTTCTAACTGTGAGATAAGGGCATTCTTCAGTTCACTCGCAGGCACCTTCGTAAAACCGGGATAATTCGCGATCACATGCTCTCCTTCGTACTTGCGGCCAAGTTCCCTGCTTCCGAAGATACTGACACTCTTACCGCGAAGCTTGGCTGTAAGCGCCGCACTGACAGCCGCTATACCACTTCCGACTATGGCTATGTCTACCATATGTTACGCACCGCCTTTCACTAATTGTTTACAATTAGATTTTACACAATCTATTCTTACTTGTCAACACATATTTTTGACTTTTTTTCGAAAATATGCTAAAATCGAGGAAAATATCATTCAATAAGGGGGATATATGGAATTAATTATCAATCATCTAAGTAAGAAGTTTGGAAAGAAGATTATTCTAGACCAGGCTGACTTCACCTTCGAAAAAGGTAAGATCTACGTTCTTCTAGGCCGTAACGGCTCAGGTAAAACTACCTTCTTCAACTGTATCAACGGCGATCTTGCAGTAGATTCAGGCGATATTACACTTTCTAGCGAAGAGAGCACAAGGCCTGTCTCATTCGAAGACATAAGCTACGTGATATCCACTCCTACTGTGCCAAGTTTCCTTACAGGCAGAGAATTCTTAAGCTTCTTCATGAGCATTAACAACAAGAAGATACATTTTGACAAAACAGCAGATCAGTATCTTGAGATGGTCGGAATCAAAGAAGAAGACCGCGATACGCTGTTGCGTGACTATTCGCACGGCATGAAGACCAAGATACAACTTCTTCTCAGTCTCATCAACGACACACCGGTTCTTCTGCTTGACGAGCCGCTTACTGCGCTTGACGTGGTGGCTGCCGAGGAGATGAAAGACCTGCTCAAGAAGGCCAAAGACGGCAGGATTGTCATATTCTCCACACACATCATGGAGCTTGCGCTGACACTTGCTGACGAAATCGTGCTTCTGCACAACCATAAGCTTACATCTCTTCCTACTGAAGAAGCCGATAACGAAGAGCGCAGACATATGATCCTCGAGGCATTGAAGGAGGAAGAAAATGCTTGATAGTATCTTTACGACTATGCAGATACAGTACACTATGGAAGTCAACCGATTTCTTGCATCACTTAGAAGACTTCCTCTTATCGGCAAGTTCATACCATCATCGAACATAAAGTTCTTATGGCTTAAGATACTTGCTATGGTATGGGCTCTGATCAAGAGGGCGCTCTTAGCATTTTTGATCCATGGTGTCATATCATTTGTTATATATGTAATCCCTTATATTTCCATGAAAGAATCCCTGAAGATCACAACACCTGCGCCCTGCTTCTTTATGATGGCCATCATACTATACAGTCTGATAGGCGCTATCAACAACACCACAACATTTGCCTATAATGAGGAGAATTATATAAGTATAATCCTGCTTCGCATGGAATCAAAGCCTCTTTTGCTTGGCAACATGATCCTTAAAAATGTTGTTAATGGTCTCTTCATCTTACCGATCATGCTGGTGATGGGGATATTTGCATTCGATGCATCGCCATTAGTAGTGCTTATATACCTTCCACTATACTTAGCATGCAAGATTATAGGTTCATGGATAGCTTACCTGACCGTAAAGCACGATTTAGCTGAGAATAAGACTTTCATATGGACATGCAACATACTAAGCTTCGCTGCGCTTGCGCTTTTACTCGGTCTGACATACCTAGGTATAGGTCTTAGCTTCCCTGCATATGTCATAGTCGCTTTCATGATCATAGCCTTGAGTGTACTGGCACTTTGCAGGCTTTTAGCATACGATGACTACAATCTCATGTACAAGAAAGCCTTCAGTGTAGAATCCGCTATGGAAGCAAGCGAAAAAGCAGGACTCAAGAAGGATGCCTTAGTAACAAGCAACCAGAAGAAAATCACCATCGATAAGGGGAAAACTTCGAACAAAACAGGATTCGAATTCCTTCACGAAATGTTCTGCATAAGACACAGAAAGCTTCTGTATAAGCCAAGTTTTATAAAGAGTCTCATAATAACAGCCATAGGTCTGGTAGTTATAATCTACGACCTTACAAAGAACCCTTTTAATTCGAGCAATTATCACCCTGTTATGATCATGAGGCTCATACCGATTGCGATATACTACTTCAACACAGGTTCGTCCATAACTTCTGTTATGTACGCAAACTGTGATCACGCCATGTTAACTTACAACTTCTATCGTTCCAAGGCAACCATACTCAAACTCTTCAGATTAAGAGTTCGATCACTGACTATGTACAACGCATTTCCAACCATGTTAGGCGGAGTCATAATATGTATACTCAACGTCATCAATGGCGTCAACGATGACATAATGAGCCTTATAAGCATACTTGTAAGCATGTTTGCACTGAACTGCCTATTCTCACTGCACTGGATAGCGATGTACTATCTCTTCCAGCCATATACAGCAGACCTCAAGGGAACATCAAAGTTATACGGCGTAATCGGCTTCTTAACATATTGGGTCTGTTACATGCTTTACAGTTCAGATATCATAAAACCTGATTCACCACTTACAATACTCTGCCTCATATATATAGCGATAACTCTCGTATATTATCCAGTAGCACTTTTGCTGGTAAAGAGGATGGCGCCAAAGCATTTCAAAAATCACTGATATTTTTTTCAAAAAATGTGTTGACAACCGGGTGGAATTCTGTTATAGTATCTATTGTTGAAATGAAAGCAGAGTTCCACTCTCACCTTGGCATATATGTATGACCCGGGTTGATACAGTTAAGAATATACTATTCTATTTCTGTATGTGGATGGCTTTGTGCCATCTTTTTTTGTGGGATTTCGGATATCTGGAGGTACACTACTATTAACAACAACGATTTAATCATCAACGAACAGATCAGAGACAAGGAAGTTATGGTCATCGATCCTAATGGTGTCAACGTAGGCGTTATGCCAATCAGAGACGCTCTTAACCTTGCTGATGAAGCAGGTGTGGATCTTGTTAAGGTTTCATCCGGTAAGACACCGGTCTGTAAGATCGTAGACGCCGGTAAGTATCGCTACGAAAAAGCGAGAAAAGAAAAAGAACAGAAGAAAAAGCAGAGAATCATTGAAATTAAAGAAGTGAGATTATCTCCGAATATCGAAGAGAATGATATCAACACCAAGGTCAATGCTGCAAGAAAGTTCATCCAGAACGGTGACAGAGTCAAGGTAACACTCCGCTACAGAGGACGTGAGATGGCTCATATGCAGGAGACCAAAGTAATACTCGACGATTTCGCAAAGCGTCTTGAAGACATCGCTATCGTCGACAAAGCTCCTAAGATTGAAGGCAGGAGCGTTCAGATGTTTTTATCTGAAAAGCGTTAACATATTATTAAGGAGGACATTACAATGCCAAAGTTAAAGACTAACAGAGCAGCTGCAAAGCGTTTCAAAAAGACAGGTACAGGTGAGCTCAAGAGAATGAAGGCATACAAGAGCCACATTCTTACAAAGAAGAC
>DOVJ01000122.1 GCA_003520145.1 Eubacterium sp. | reverse complement strand
TCCTACCAATCCATTCAGTCATAGCATTGTTTATGCGGTAAAGTTCCTCGTACTTATCTTTTCCCTCAAAAAAAAGCTGTAGACACAAACTGATTTGCCAATATCATAAGTTAATAACGTCAATATTTCAATCCACTCCCCCCGCGAGGAGGGAGACGGCAATAGTTGTCGAAGAATAGTACTCTTCAAGCGTATCTAAGCATATAGCTGCCATGCGCCCACCTAGAAAACACGCGCCGCAGTCTATAGCTATGTGGTTCTTGTTCCTGTAGATATACCCAGGATTCGGATTTTCCTTAATGTTCTGCGTAGGCGTATGACCTGTCACTACATATCTATCAGGAAAGTACTGAATATCGTAATCCGCGCGCTTCCACACGAGTTCTCTTAAGCTATAATCCTCTATATCCTTAGTCGGGCTATAGTTGCCAAGACCGGCATGCACAAGAAGAAAGTCATTATCGCCAACTCTCAGCTCCTCATAGGCAAGCATATCCTTGATATACTCTATCACATCACGCCTTTGTTCTTCACTAATCTTCGAGAATTCCACGATAGTCGATCTGCCGCCGTTATACTGCCACAGCGCCAGGTCTTCAACCCAGCGATCACCATGCTTCTCAAGAGTTTCATCGGTCACTTCTTCCATCAGGAATTCCAGGCACTCAAGAGCCATGAGTTCATGATTACCAAACAGACATATGACCTGAGGCATCTCCATGATTTTTAGAAGTGTCTTGATAGGATTGGGTCCGCGATCAAGTACATCTCCAAGTATATATAGCGTATCATCATCCTTAAGATCTATCTTATCAAGAAGTTCCTCGAACTTATCATATTGTCCATGTATATCCGATATCACATATGTTGCCATATAGCCCCCAACTTAAGTAATAACCCCTTCCTACACTTTGTTAAGAGGAAGGGGTATTCTCCGACTGAGATTATCCGAACAGGATATCGTTAACAACACCTTCCAAGTACTCAACAGATCCTGATGACGGTATGTCTATCTTCTCAAGGCCCTTTGCGTATGCTGAGAGTTCCTCAAGACTTGTCTCACCCGCTATTATCTTCTTACCGATGTCTGACTTGAAGCTTTCGTACTTCTTCTCTATGAACTCGTCTATCCTGCCATCCTCTATTATCGCTGCAGCCTTCTTAAGTCCTAAGGCAAATGTATCCATACCCAGTATGAATGCGCTGAACATGTCCTCTATCGTGTTGCTTGACCTTCTGTTCTTAGCATCGAAGTTGAATCCACCAGTTAAGCCTCCTGCCATAAGAACTTCTCTCATGGCCATAGTTGCACTGTATACATCAAATGGGAATTCATCTGTATCCCAGCCAAGCAGTGGATCGCCCTGATTTGCATCGATAGAACCGAGCATACCATTCATCGCACTTATCCTTAGTTCGTGCTCAAAGCTATGTCCTGCCAAGGTTGCGTGATTCGCTTCTATGTTCATCTTGAAGTCACCATCGAGCCCATACTTTCTAAGGAAGCCTATAGCAGTCGCCGCATCAAAATCATACTGATGCTTCATAGGCTCCTTCGGCTTCGGCTCTATATAGAAGTCTCCTGTGAAGCCTATGCTTCTTCCATAACGAACAGCCATCTTCATAAGTGTAGCTATGTTCTTCTCTTCGAAAAGAACATCAGTATTCAGAAGATTCTCATAGCCTTCACGACCGCCCCAGAACACATAGCCTCTGCCGCCAAGCTTATGAGTTATGTCAATCGCCTTCTTTATCTTTGCGGCTGCATAAGCATATACATCCACATCGTTAGTACTGCCTGCACCGTTCATGAATCTCGGATTCGAGAACATATTAGAAGTTCCCCACAAGCACTTGATTCCTGTGCCCTTAAGGTTTTCCAGCATAAAGTCTGATATCTCATCAAGTCTTGCTTCGAATTCTTCTATCGAATCACAGTCAGGAACAAGGTCCACATCATGAAAGCAGTAATACTTGATGCCGAGTTTTTGCATGAACTCGATTCCGGCAAGAACCTTGTTCTTCGCATGTTCCATAGTCCCCACGCTTGCTCCAAAGCTCTTATCGGCCGTAGCATTACCGAACATATCAGCGCCAGCTGCGCCGAGATTATGCCACCACGCCATAGCAAACGGCAGATGTTCGCTCATCTTCTTGCCTAAAATAACTTCATCAGCGTTGTAGTGCTTAAAAGCGAACTTGTTGCGGCTCTTACTGCCTTCATACTTAATATCGCTAATACATTTAAAAAATTCTCCCATATCTACCTCCTAAAAAGCTGTTTCTCCTATCGAATGTGCTACATTCATACCAGTTCTGTTATCACTCGGTGTCTTCGCTATAGTTATCATATATCTCGAATCGCCGTGATAAAGAGCCTTGTAGTGCTTCCCTTCTTCCGTCAGCGTAAATCCAAGTCTCTCTAATTCTCCGCGCATCGCAGCCGATACATTCTTATATCCGTTGAAGATTTTCTTAACTTCTTCTCTTCTACTCTTACCAAGCTGCTGATAATTATTCTTCTCAAGTATATCCTTAAGAACGTCCGATTTTCTTGTGCCGGGTTTAGTATTCTTATAGGCTTCGCTCAACACAGAAAGCACATAATCCCTGATTTCTCCGCTATACATCTCCCTCTCGGTTCCGTAGCATGTCAAATGCATCGTAGATATCAGCATTCTCACTCTGAATCTTATCTCTTCGTTTTGAGCCCTTCTTATATCGTCTTATCTTATGCAGGTAAGATCCAGAAGTAAAGTATATCCCGATATCACCGCCATGGTCACAGCGCATACCTCTTAATTCTTCATTAAGATCATCTGTCTCAACAAGAACATGCGCAACTCCCTTAAGCCTGCTTGCCAGCCACCGAACATCGACAGGATAAGTTTCAGAATCAGCACTAAGGAGCTTTTTCTTAAGCGCAGACACATATATAACCGGCAGGGCATAGGACTTCTTCCGGTTAACTATATCTGCTATGATATCCGTGTTGCCACTATTAATCTCAAGCGGTGTATTCATAACGTCAAGGCCATTATCGTTCGCTAGAACACCAGCATTTATGAGGATAGATATAAAGTGTGGTGTAGAAAATCCAGCGTTAGTTATAACAGTCTCAGCCTTATAGCTTCTCTCTAACGTAACGGCAAGCTTCATATCATGAAAATTCATGATATAATCAGTATCCCACACGACTTCGTCCTCCTGAACCTTCTCGTAGCGAACCGCCATTATATCCATGTCTTCATGATCGACTATTTCAAGCCAGAGTTTATCATCTCCAAAGCGTACGTTCTGTTCGCCATCCCCTATATGATTCGCCCTAATCTATCCCAAGTGCCGCCTTCCACGAATCTTCCTTAAAGCCCGGAACCACGGTCTCATCAGTTACAAGAAGAGGCCTCTTAACAAGCATACCATCTGTTGCAAGAAGCGCATACATATCATCCTCACTCATATCAGGAAGCTTCTTTGACAGCTCCATCTCCCTGTATATAAGTCCACTTGTATTGAAGAACTTCTTAAGCTCAAGTTTGCTCTTCTTGTGAAGTGTTCGAAGAGTATCCTCATCAGGATTATTCTCCTTGATATCGATAAGTTTATATTCAATTTTAAAAGCATCAAGCCAAGCCAAAGCCTTCTTGCATGTTGTACACTTTGAATAACAGTATACTTTAACCATATATTCCTCCTTTCTGTGAACATCCTTGCAAATAGTTTATTCCGAAAACCTCTTCTTAATTATACCATAAACCTTCCAAAAATAGAATAATTGATCTGTAAGTTTAGTACTTACATCATCTCACAGAATAATAAGTAAAAAGAACGCTCAGACCACCTCGGT
>DOVJ01000018.1 GCA_003520145.1 Eubacterium sp. | reverse complement strand
TATGCACACGTAGAACTAGAACTCATAGAAGGAGCTTATGGAAGCGGAATAGAAGTAGTATCCGAGGTGTCTGAAGATATCATCGATAAGAATTATCAGGCCAATATCCTTAATTCTCTTATGAGATATAGACATAAGGGAATTCTTACAGGCTCGCAGTTGACAGATGTTAAGATAGTGCTTCGCTACGCAAGGGCACATAAGAAACACACATCTGGAGCTGATTTTTACGAGGCATCAAAAAGAGCTGTAAGATGTGCTCTTAACTTTGCTGATAATGTTCTTCTTGAACCTTATTATGACTTCGAGATAGAGCTTCCTTTTGAGGCGCTTAACAGATTGACTTTTGACCTTAACAATATGGGAGCAGAGACTAATATCGGGGTAGAAGGTGATATTGCCATAGTCACAGGAAGTGCGCCAGTCATATGCCTGTCCGACTATATGGATGAGCTTAAGAGTTATACTAAGGGCTGTGCCAGGATGTATCTTGCCGATGTGAATTACAGACCGTGTCATAACACCGAAGAAGTTGTAAGAAGCCTTGATTACAGGCAAAGCTTCGATGTGCATAATACTTCGGATTCAGTCATATGTGAAGGTGGTGCGTCAAAGGTCATCGACTATATGTCAGCTATAGACAGATATGGTTTTTATGAGAAGGAAAGCACTGAAGATGTAGCAAGACTTGTCAAGAGTACCTTCATAGGGACTATAGGAACCGATGAGATAGATGAGATCATGAGTAAGACGGGTGGACAGAATAAGGGGCGTGATGTCAGGAAAGTGAAGAAAACTGTGCTTCCTGTGGCAACTTCTGGCTCGTCGAAGAAGGTGTATAAGGCGAAGGAAAAGTACCTTGTTGTGGATGGGTATAACGTGATACATGCATTTGCCGATCTTAAGGAGCTTATGGAGGTATCCTTAGATGCAGCAAGAGGTGCGCTTCTTGATAAGATGAGTAACTATAGGGGATATGTAGGACACCCTGTGATGGTTGTATTCGATGCATACAGAGTCAAGGGTGGTACAGAGCATGTAGAAACCTACAACGGAAATGTCCTTGTAGTCTATACGAAGGAGGCGCAGACAGCTGACCACTTCATAGAGCGCTTTGCAAGGGTGCATGCCGCAGATTATGATATAACAGTTGTAACCTCCGACGGGCTCGAGCAGAGCATGGTCAGAGGTTACGGATGTACGATCATTTCCTCAAGAGAGTTTGAGAAGTTAGTCGGATCAGCGTCTATTCTTTGATGCTGATTCCGTTGACTGTCACATCTTCTGATACAGGGATCAGAAAATACTTACGCCCGTCGATAACCTTCGTGGTAACGAGGTTGTTGTGCTCAGGCTTAACCTTGATGGTGAGGTCCGGTGATTCGATGGTGAGGCTCTTCATGGAAGTTATGTTTGAAGCCATGATGACATCGTCAGCTTCTGCAGTCTTCTGAGTGAAGACCTCGTTGAGGCTCTCAAGAGTCTCATCGTCAGCGCCGCTTCTCTCGAATATCTTCGAGATGGTGCTTCTTGTCATAAAGAGTGGTTCTTCATTGATCTTGGCGTTCTCGACCATCTCGTTGAAGTTGTCCTGAATCTGCTTGATCATATCAAGAGAGCCTGAATTGCCGAGTGTGTCGCTGATTATCTCGTTAAATGTTGTGTTCTGAGTCTTAGCATCGGTAGGAGTCTTCTCTATGTCGAAGACACCCTGTATGAAGGCCTCATCGATGTTCACGGCATCCTTGCTGAAGTAGAGGAGGCTGTGTATATCTGTGGCTCTGTCGTTGAAGGCAGGATAGAGAAAACCCTTTACAGGTGGTTCTACTACCCAATCGCGGATGAGCTCGCGCATCGCGTTCTCCTTAGCATCGTACCCTAAGGCTGCCTTGGTGAGATTCACAGGACAGATGCTGCACAGTATAAAATCATATACGTCTGTTGAGGCGTCGAATATCTCTTCGCCGTCCTTTGCCTTACCCGGAACATCGTAGCGACCGTAGATAAGGATTATATAATAGTTGCTTGCATAGCTGTAATTGTCTATGATATCCTGATAGAATTCCTTGAGCTTTTCTTCGTCTTCAAGCTTTCCTGTCAGTATAGAATATAGGTGTTCTTGTTTTTTGGGCATGGTCTCGCTAAGTGGAAATGTCAGATTGAAGAGGTTCTTTCCGATACTTCCAGACATGGTGTGCTTGAATATATCCATGTACTTGAAAGATTCTTCAGATGAGATGTTGTAATAAGCGTCGTTGGATGTGAAGAGGATGTTCTTCTCGCCATCCACATAACAGCTGCATATGCGGCTTATGATGCCTGCATCAGGCTTAAAAAACTTCTTGATCTCTAATACTTCTTTTTTATTCATGATAAGGTCCTTTCCTTTTGACTTGGCGTCAACAGTATTATTATATAATATACAAAAAGGTTTGGTCAATGTGATTTTGAGCCGGGGTTTTACTTGTATTTTTTGCATATATATAGTATAATAACCTTTAAGGCTTTTGTCGTGAGGATTGCGTGATATGAAGATTAAAACCCCGTATTATTATAAGGATTTCAGATGTATAGCTTCTGAGTGCACAGATACGTGCTGTGCTGGATGGGAAGTTGACGTGGATGCTGAGTCTGCGCAGTATTATGCTCAGGTGGAAGGTGAAT
>DOVJ01000241.1 GCA_003520145.1 Eubacterium sp. | reverse complement strand
GTCCGAGCCGCGTTAGCGGCGAGTTTTCGCGGAGCACTTGCTAATAGGCGACTTGCAAAGAGATAGAAATCTTGACGTGTCCTAGTGATAGTTTTTTTACAGCCCCCTTTTTTTGCAGCCCCTTCACCTCATCTCCTCTATGTGGTACACATAATCAAGTGTCCCTAAAGCTTCGATTATTTCTTTATGTGTCTTATACTTTTTGAGTTCCTCTTTGGTTATCGTAAGCGCTATGGAGTACACACTTAATCCTGAGCCCTGGTAGGCTTGGTTGTATTCGATGTCGTCGATTATGAGGCCGAGTCTTCTTATCGTGGTTATGAAGTCCTGCAATTTGCTAGGCTCAGTTAACTCTAGGTGCACCTCGAAGTGGTTTGAGCGGTTCTTGAGATATATCTCTAGTACCGGTAAGGTCGACAGGCAGAGGTATATGATGAGAAAGTATATGAGCGATATGGTGTAGGCGCCAGTTCCTATGCATATGCCCTCGATACACAGCGCCCATAGTGCAAATGCAGTGGTAAGTCCTTTGACCTGGCTCCTGGCGCTGAACAGTATAGAAGAGTTACTTACCATGGCAACCGATATTATCGTGGCTGCAGATAAGATCGGTATATGGAATGAAGTATTCGTCATGATGATCATGTCGCAGCTGGTTGCCATCGTTGCGCTCATTGATACAAGTATGAAGGTTCTGATTCCTGCCGAGTGCCTCTTATTAGCTCTTTCGCAGCCTATGATGGCGGCTAATACAAGTGATATGGCGATTCTTAGAATCAGTGCTCTTATATCAAGTCCCACAGACCATGACCCGAGAAGCTTAGCTAATGGGTCTTGTTGTATGAAATCACAAGCTTTATCCATATTCATCCCTCCTTGTTATCTTCTAATAGTTCATCTATAGCCTGATTATAGGCTGTTTCTTCTGAGCTTGGAGTTAGACGCTCCTTAGCTATCTCCTTCTGTATGTTGTCTATTCTCTCGATAAGGAGCTCTACTGCGCTCTTTTGATGCCCTTCTGCATCTACACTAGTTACTTGTGTCAGATTCTCAAGTTTGTTAGAGTAAGAGCCTGACAGATATAGTGAAAGCTTGCCGCAGGCAGGACCTATGAGCTCATATAGTACACTCGAGAATAGGATTATGGTCTGCATGTCTGTACCAACTCCGGGCCCAAGTATCCTTGCGCACATGGCGGCAAGACCGATCGCTACACCTGCTTGAGGTATGAGGCCTAAGCCAAGGTAATTGCGGACTTTCTTATCCTTACCAGTTGAGAGGCAGCCTACATAAGCGCCGATATATTTGCCGAGTATACGTACTAGGAAGTATATGATACTTATGGTCATGAGTGAGAAGCCGCCGATCCTTCGCGAGTCTGCTACGAGGTCTGAGAGCATGAAGCTTGCGCCTGAGCGAACGAAGAATAATAGAAGAAGCGGTGGCGAGAAGTAGTTAAGCTGCTTGAAGAGCCTGTCATCATGTGTTGTGTTGATGTAGACCATGCCGATCGCCATACAGCCAAGCAGTGGTGATATCTCTAAGTATGAACATAAGGCGCAGAAAGCAAACAGGATACTGATGGCTATGATGAGCCTGTTATCTGTTGAGTGCTTGTGTGTCATAGAGAACTTCAGTATGAGACCGAACAGACAGCCGACTAAGAGCGCACATATATTCTTGGCTATAGGTATGAGGATAGTCATAGCGATGTGATCTGGACTGCCGTTAATACTAACAAGCGCTATAGAGATAGCGATACTGTAAGCTACGAGACCGACTACGTCGTCGAGAGCTACTACTTGAAGTAGTGTATCTACGAAGTCGCCTTTGGCCTTGGTCTGCCTTATAGTCATGATGGTTGATGCCGGAGCAGTTGCGCTTGCAAGGGCTGACAGCATAATCGAAAAACTAAGACCTAGTCTGAGGAGGCAGTAGGTTACTATGAATACCAGAAGTGACGCCATCATGGATTCAAACAGAGTTATGATTATGACCTTAGTACCGTTCTTCTTAAGGGTCTTGAATTCAAAGAATTCTCCTACGCTAAATGCTATGAAAGCAAGGGCGATATCCGGCAGGAAGTCAGTTGCTGCTATGAACTCGCCAGGCAGCAGCTTAAGACAGTACGGACCTAAGAGGATACCCGCGAGAATATACGCGGTGACGTTAGGAAGCTTAAGCTTCTTGATGATCCTGGTCATGAGATAGCCTGTAATCAACATGAGAGCTAAGTATATGGTTGTTAAGGTGCCGGAGTTCATAACATCACCTCCAAAGTGATAAATATTCTCACATTGCAAAGTAGACTTTTTGTGTCTCTTATCCTATAATCTTATTATATCTTATTCAATGTCAGAAAGGAAGATTAGTTGTGAATAATTTGCTAAAAATAGATGATTTAAGAGTCAGTGTAGAAGATAAAGAAATACTCAAGGGTATCAACCTCGAGGTTGGCCCGGGCGAGGTTCATGTTATCATGGGTCCTAACGGTGCCGGTAAGTCTACACTTGGCAATGCTATCATGGGTAATCCTTCATATAATGTTGAGGGTGGTTCTATATTCTTCAAGGATGAGGATATCACTCATGAGGCTGTTGATAAGAGAGCTATCAAGGGACTTTTTATGTCTTTTCAGAGTCCTCTTGAGGTTCCGGGAATCACTTTGTCTAACTTCATAAGAACTGCTATGGAGAACAGAAGAGGCAAGAAGATAAGGATCATGGAGTTTCGTAAGGAACTTGAGGCAGCGAAGGCTAGTCTTGAACTTGATGAGAGTTATGTGGAGCGTGATCTGAATGTTGGCTTCTCTGGCGGTGAGAAGAAGAGAGCTGAGATACTTCAGCTTCTTATGCTCAAACCATCTCTTGCAATACTTGATGAGACTGACTCAGGTCTTGATGT
>DOVJ01000026.1 GCA_003520145.1 Eubacterium sp. | reverse complement strand
CGTGTCCCAGTGATAGTTTTTTACATCACCCTCACTCTGCCTTCTTCATATAGTTTTTGAATACTCATAAGCGCACCAAGCTTAGCATGACCGAATGTAAGGCCACCCTGATAGAACACATAATAAGGCTCTCTAGCAGGACCATCCGCACTTAACTCAATCGAAGATCCCTGTACAAATGTTCCGGCTGCCATTATGATATCACTATCATAACCAGGCATAGGGCTTATCTCAGGTACAACAAAACTATCCACAGGTGCCGCAGCCTGTATTCCCTGACAGAAAAGCTCAAGATTTCTTGTATTATTAAGCTTAACAAGCTGAATTATATCATGCCTCTCTTCACAACTTCCCGGAAGCGTATCAAATCCAAGTCTCTCATAACAAGCAGACACATATACAGCACCCTTAACTGCATTGGCAACAACTATAGGCGATAAGAACAATCCCTGAAAAAGCATCTGGTTGATACCTAAGGTCGCTCCTATCTCCTTGCCTAATCCCGGTGCAGTAAGGCGGTTAGCACACATTTCAACATATTCTTTCTTACCTACTATATAACCTCCGGTAGGAACAAGTCCTCCGCCAGGATTCTTGATAAGGGAGCCTACGCATAGATCAGCGCCGACTTGTGTTGGCTCTGTCTTCTCCACGAATTCACCATAACAGTTGTCAACCATAACGATAACATCAGGCTTTATCTTCTTCACGAAAGCTACAAGTTCACCTATCTCGGCAACCGAAAGGCTCTTTCGTGCTTCATAGCCCTTAGAACGCTGAATAGTTATAACCTTAGTCTTCGAGTTAATAGCCTTTGCTATATTATCATAATCAAAGCTGCCGTCAGGAAGCATATCAACATAGTTGAAACTAACACCAAAGTCCTTAAGTGAGCCAGCAGCATCTCTTATGCCTATCACCTCATCAAGCGTATCATAAGGCTTTCCAACTGGTGAAAAAAGCTCATCTCCCGGTCTTAATAATCCAAAAAGTGCGACCGTAAGAGCATGCGTTCCAGACATGAGCTGAGGTCTTACAAGTGCGTCCTCTGCACCAAAAACTTCAGCATATACAGCCTCTATTGTATCTCGTCCGAGGTCATTATAGCCGTAACCGGTTGTTGCAAAAAAGTGCGAATCTGACAATCTGTGCTTTTGCATAGCAGCAATCACCTTAAGATGATTATACTCGCCGATATCGTCTATATTCTTTAACCTGCCTTCTATACTCTGAAGAACACTTTTTCCAAATTCCTCAATCTTAGCATCTATTCCATACATCTCATACATGTTTTTCATATTCCTTTACAATCATATCTACAGCGTCCTCCTTCATAACATCTATGAATCTTACGCCTCTTTCATTTCTAAACCAGGTAAGCTGCCTCTTGGCATAGTGTCTCGTATTAAGCTTAAGCTTTGCGACAGCCTCATCATAAGACACATCGCCCTTGATATATTCTATCATCTCTTTGTAGCCTATCGCCTGCATACATGTATGTTCTTTAGAAAGCCCCTGATTAAAAAGCCAGCGCGCCTCATCAAGAAGCCCACTCTCAAGCATGATATCAACACGCCTGTCAATCCTGTCATACAAGACATCCCTGTCCATAGTAAAAGCATAATACATCACATCATACTTCGGCTTACGCTGTTTCATAAGCTTATTATGTTCTGATATCGGACTGCCATGAAGCTCATAGAACTCAAGAGCCCTTATGACTCTCTTAGTATTATTAGCGTGAATTATAGCAGCGCTTTCAGGATCTATAAGCGAGAGTTTCTCATGCATATAGAAAGCGCCCTTTTCTTCTAATTCCTTGTTAAGTCTGACTCTTATACTCTTATCTTCTTCCTCGCTAAAGTCTATATCATATATGACAGACTGTATATAGAAGCCCGTGCCACCGCAAAGTATCGGCACATGTCCTCTTTCATATATGCCACGGATTGCCTCATTGGCAAGACATTTGTAATCCGCTATGGAAAATGTATCGGCAACCGAGGCAACATCGATCAGATGATGAGTTACGCCCTGCATCTCTTCTTTGGTTATCTTAGCCGTACCTATATCGAGTTTTTTATACACCTGCATAGAATCGGCGCTTATTATCTCTCCGCATATTCTTTTGGCAACTGCAACAGACCTGTCAGACTTTCCAGAAGCCGTAGGTCCAGCTATAACAATCAGGGGTTTCTTATCAATCATACGATCCTCTTGAATTTTTTCTCTATCTCATACTTGCTCATAGATATGGTAGTCGGTCTGCCGTGCGGGCAGTTATAAGGATTTTCAAGCTTGAACATCTCTACGATAAGAGCTTTGAACTCATCCTCAGTAATCGCCATATTGCCCTTGATAGCAGCCTTGCAAGCCATAGTAGCTATCTTCTCGCACACCGGCTTATATATTTCTGCTTGTGACAGGTTCCTGCCTTCATACATAGTCATCTTATCTATGATCTCTATGAAGAATTCAACCTCATCTACTCCACACAGTTCAAGTGGAACACCATGCAAGGCGAATTCATTGTTACCGAATTCACTGAATTCAAAGCCAAGCTTTGTAAAAAGCTCCATATGCTCTCTCAAAGTATTGGCCTGGTTAATGTTAAGTGGAAGAACTAACGGAATCAAAAGCTGCTGGCTATAGACCTCGTTATCGTTAAAACGCTTCACAAAGCGCTCATAATACACTTTCTCATGTGCAGCATGCTGATCGATCATATACATGTTATCATTCCACTCCATGATCCAGTAAGTCTTGAACACCTGGCCAACTATATGTATATCATCAGGATTTATCTCATTCTTATCTTTCTTCTCAAAAAGTGATAACTGCTCTTTTATCTCATCATCGCTTATATCTTCTTTGGTAGCCACATATCGCGTATACTGACTGCTTCTTTTGGTCTCGAAGCTTTCGATTCTGACATCAAGTGGCGCAGATAAAGATTGCACATAAGAAGCTTCATGTACTACAGGTGCTTCAGGCGCTTCAGGTGCTTCAAATACTTTAGGTACCTCAGTCTGTATAGACGCCACCGGCTTTGACTCTACCACCGGCTTTGACTCTATCACCGGCTTTGACTCTACCACTGGCTTTGACTCTACCACTGGCTGTGGAACAACTTGTTTTTGTTCTACCACTGCCTTTGGTTTTTCATCCCTGCTTGTATTCTCTCTCCATATAAGATTAGAATTGCTAAGCGCCTGCAGACAGATATCATATATGAGCTGCCATACATCTATGTCGGTCTGGAACTTAAGTTCCATCTTCCTCGGATGTATGTTGATATCTATAATCCTTGGATCAACATCGAGATAAAGCATAGTAAATGGATATCTATGCTGCATCACAAAGCCTGAATAAGCCGCCTCTATCGCAGTTCTTATAACCTCAGCCTTGATATATCTATGATTCACAAAGTAATTCATGCAGGCTCTGCTTCCCCTGTTTATAATAGGTTTACCTATGAATCCTGATATCTTCACATATTCATTGCCACCGCATACTTCTATCAGATTAGAAGCATATTCCTTACCATATACAGCATATATATTCTCTCTTACGTTGTCATTGCCATAAGTAGTAAGCTTATTCTGACCATCACTTATGAATCTGAAGGCTATCTCAGGATGAGAGAAGGAAAGCTCCTCCACGATACTTCCCACCTTCCCACCTTCAGAAGCTTTGGATTTGAGAAACTTTCTTCTAGCAGGGGTATTAAAAAAGAGATCACGAACTATGATAGTAGTACCACTAGGCGCACCGATGTCCTCTATACTGATCATACGACCACCCTCATAGACAGCCCTTGTACCGACTATACCAGAAGCCGTCTTAGTGATAAGCTCTACTCTAGACACAGCCGCTATACTTGCAAGAGCTTCACCTCGAAATCCAAGAGACATGATTGAAAAGAGGTCAAGAACATCCTCTATCTTACTTGTAGCATGACTTGTGAAAGCGAGTTCTATGTCCTCTCTTTCTATACCGCAGCCATTATCAGTGATCCTTATGAATTCTGTTCCGCCTTCCTTGATCTCTACAGTGATCATACCAGATTTTGCATCTATAGAATTCTCCACAAGCTCCTTCACTATGGAAGCCGGACCTTCAACCACTTCGCCGGCCGCTATTTTGTTGATAGTTTCCACATCCAAAAGTTTTATATGCATCAGTTTTTCCACCTGTTATTGATCTTATTCTGAAACTCGTATAGCTTATTAAGTGCCTCAAGAGGCGTTATATTAGTCAGATTAAGGTTGCCTAATTCCTCTATTATCTCATCATTGCTAAATGTATCAAAGAACGACATCTGTTCATACTCAACAGGAGAACTGATTATCGGATTGTCACTCATATTGAGCGTGATATCCATCTTCGAAAGCTCAGCCACTATCTCATTGGCGCGATTAAGAACAGTTAATGGCACACCCGCAAGTCTTGCAACCTGTATACCGTAAGACTTATCGGCACCGCCTCTTATGAT
>DOVJ01000040.1 GCA_003520145.1 Eubacterium sp. | reverse complement strand
GTCTCGCGGTGCGAGACTTGAATACTCATTGAATACCCATTCGGGTTATGGTATAATGTATATAGGGGTACTGTATCATATACTTAAGGAGGTGTTGAATATGAGCTTGAATATAGGTTCATCATATCAGTCGGGACTATATAACAATATAGAGATATTAAGACCCGGTCAGATTAAGACTGCCTCCGGAGACATTATTGCTGAAGACAGCGCTAAGGCTAAACAGCTTAAGCGTATAGGTCAGTTAAAGTGTACCACCTGTGCCGAGAGAAAGTATAAGGATGGTTCTGACGAAGGCAATGTATCCTTTAAATCGGCAGCTCATATTTCACCGCAGAGGTCTGCATCTGCAGTCATGTCCCATGAGATGGAGCATGTTGCTAATGCGTATAAAGATGCAGCTAAGAACGATGGACATGTTGTGGCAGCGAATGTTAAGATCAAGACTGCCATATGTCCTGAGTGCGGCAGAAGTTATGTTGCCGGTGGTCTTACAACTACGCAGATTAAGTATGATAAGTCGGATGAGTATAGTAAGAGTAATAAAGAATTAATAGATGATGCAGCTAAGGGGAATAATCTCGATTATTCGGTTTAGGAGTTATAATTCATGAATATAACAGAATATGTCAAAAAAGACTTCGATGCATCGTTGTATTATGGATGGATGTCAATCAAAGGTGGGTATACTATTGCCAATGCCAACGAAGCTGTGTATAGATATGTTGGAAATAATTCGGCCAGATCAATTATGCATATCATACATCCGGATGATGTTGAGGAATTCAAAGCGGCTCTAGAAAAACTGGATGATGAGCCTCAGCATATGTTCTTGAGGATATTGTGCTTTGATAAAGAGTACAGGGTCATGTATACTGTTGTCAGTTATAATGGACGTATTGTAGATGGGTTCCGTTCTTTTGATATGGAACTCTGTGAAGTTATGCGCTCTTTTGAAAGACTTGATCATAATGCTGGTCTTGTAAAAAAGTACAGATCTATCATGTCTTATAGTGAGAATTACTACTTTGATTATGACTGTCTGACGGGTGAATTCACGCTTTTTAATTACGTGAACGGTATGTATAATAACATCATAAAGAAAAAACCTTTAGAAGAGCTTGAGAAGGAGACTGTTGCAAGAACTGATCTTGATGAAATGAAACTTGCACAGTTTAAGCTTTTTTGCGAATCACTTAAGAAGAATATCAACAACATAGATCTTGAGCTAGATGGTGCTGTTTTTGACATGGATGATAGGAACTTAAGATTCTATGGCGGTTTTGTAATAGATAATAAGCGTCAAAGTCTTATAAGTGGTGTTGTGTCTGCTTATGACAAGAAAGACGGCAGGCAGAGTACAGAGAAGTATTATATGTCGAGCGCAGCCATAGATAAGGCTACAGGAGTGTATAATAAGCGTGCGATAGAAGAGATTGCAAAGCTTTCACTTCTTGAAAACAAGGATAGGGTCTATATAGCTATATTTGATATAGATGATTTTAAGCTGTTTAATGATACTTATGGCCATATGATGGGTGATAAGATCATAGAGGGACTTGCTAAGATATCAAAGGATGTTGTTGCTAACAGAGGTTATGTAGGACGTTTTGGCGGTGATGAATTCGTTATTGTAACAGATAAAGTAAAAACAGAGGAAGAATTCATATACGTCCTGAAGACCATAAGAAAGAACCTCGATTGGCGCTTCAGAGAGCAATTCGGGGAGGCTAAACTGACGGTTTCCATAGGTATAGCTATGTCGCCTAAGGATGGCACGATGTATGAGGAACTCTTTGAGAAGGCTGATAAGAGTCTTTATCTCGCTAAGGAGAAAGGCAAGAATCGATTTATAATCTATGATGAGAGATCTGAGAGGATTCATACTGGTGACAGTCATAAGAGCGGATTCAGGCTTTCCGATGATCAGTATCAGATAGCCAATACACTTCTTGATATGCTTTTGGTGATCAAGAAGGATCAGTCGAAGATTGAGTCGGTGCTTGCGAATATGGTCAAAGATTATGATGTTGACTATGCATTTATATATGATATGAGGGAAGGCTTCCCAATCTATGTGAATGAAGATCTTGTTGTGAGACCTCCTAGACTTACTTCGGAAATCTTATCAGAAGTGGAGAGTCTTGGAGATAAGAATGGCTTCTTTACTACCAATAGACTTGCCAATATACAGGATAATTACCCGAATATGTATAAGTTCTTTGATGGTATCGGCAGTAATGGATTTGTATTCCAAAAGATGAAAAAGAGACTTTTTATCATAGGATTTAATCAAAAGCTTAGAAAGTGGTCTAATTATGATAAAGGATTGCTTTCGGTTTTTTCCAGAGCAATAGATGATATATTAGGATAGGAGAGATTATGAAATTACCACAGATTATTGTTAGTTTGCTTGAAACAGATATGTATAAGTTCAGTATGGGGCAGGCTATATATCACCAGTTTAGCGATTATAAGACAACATGGACTTTTAAGTGCCGTAACAAGAATATCTTTTACACACCTGAGATGGTGGAGGAGATCAAGGAGCAGATTAAGGCTTATTGTGGACTTAGGTTTAAGCCTGATGAACTCGAGTATCTTGATGGTATTAAGTGGATCAAGGGTTCTTATGTGGACTTCTTGAAGCTTTGGCAGCCTGATTTTAATGACTTTGAGATAGGCACTGATGCGGAATGCGGACTTACTATAGAGGCTATGGGTACATGGCTTAATACATCTATGTATGAGATACCGGTTCTTGCTATCGTCAATGAGGTATACTTCCGTATGAAGTATGATTATAAGGAGCTTATGGAGAGCTTTGAGAGAAAGCTTGACGCGAAGATAGAAGCTCTTACTTCAGGCAAGTATTGCATAGGTAACTTCAGTGAATTCGGCCTTAGAAGAAGATTATCTGTGGATGCGCAGGAGATGGCTGTTAAGAAGTTAGCAAGTACGGATCTTGGAAAGTCGCACTTTGTCGGTACTTCTAATGTATATCTTGCGAAGAAGTTTGGTGTAAGCCC
>DOVJ01000193.1 GCA_003520145.1 Eubacterium sp. | reverse complement strand
GAATCCGGCGCGCAAGTCTCGCAGTACGAGACTTGAATAGGAGGTTGTGTATGGGAGATACTATAGCAGCGATATCCACATCCACTGTGTATAACAGTGGAATAGGTATAATCAGAATAAGTGGAGATAGTGCCCTAAAAGTTGCTTCAAATGTGTTTGTTTCAGCATCCGGAAAGAATATAGATGACATGGATTCATACACAGCAAGTTATGGACATATTGTGGATAACTCTGAAGTGATTGATCAGGTTATACTTCTTGTCATGCGTGGACCAAAAAGTTATACCACTGAGGATGTAGTTGAAATCCAGTGTCATGGCGGTTCTTACATATGTAAGAGAATACTTGAAGTGGTATTGTCTAACGGAGCGAGACTTGCAAAGCCGGGAGAATTCACACAGAGAGCTTATCTTGGTGGACGAATAGATCTTACTCAGGCTGAAGCAGTTATGGATCTGATAGCATCTAAGAATGAAATGACCAGAAAAGCCTCAGTTATGCAATTAGAAGGGCGTATGGGTGAACAGATCCGAAAAATCAGAGAAGAAATTCTTGAAAATACTGCTCTTATAGAGTCTGCATTAGACGATCCTGAACACTATGATATTAGTGAATATAGTGGACAACTTAATGACAATGTGGATAAAATAGTGGATAAACTACAAAAACTGTGGGTAAGTATAGATAATGGATACATTTTTAAAGAAGGTATCAATACAGTAATACTTGGTAAGCCTAATGCCGGCAAATCAAGTCTTCTTAATCTCCTAGCAAAGAGGGACAGATCTATAGTTACTGATATAGAAGGTACAACAAGAGATATCATAGAAGAACAGATAAGTCTTGATGGTATACTTCTTAATCTTCGTGATACAGCAGGTATAAGAAAAACCGAGGATTATGTCGAGAATATAGGTGTGAACAGAGCAAAAGAAGCAGCTGAAGCTGCCGATCTTATTCTATATGTAGTTGACAGTTCTAAGAAATTGGATAATAATGATAAAGACATATTGGATATGATCGCGGATAAGAATTCTATAATTCTTATCAACAAAACAGATCTTGATAATAAGCTGTCGACAGAGGATTTTGAATATCTTAAGGAAAAGCCTCTTGTGTATCTGTCTGCAAAGACAGGTGAGGGACTTGATGAACTTACGAAGGTCATACTTGAGATGTTTCTTAATATGACTGATACTTCGACAGATAATATATACTTTGCAAACATAAGGCAGAAAGAATGCCTTAAAAAAGCCCTTGAGAGCATGAATCTTGTCAAGCAGACGATAGCTGACGGGATGCCTGAGGACTGTTATACAATAGATCTCATGGAGGCCTATGAGAATCTTGGTTTTATAGTCGGAGAAAGCCTTTCTGACGATCTTGCATCTAAGATTTTTGAGAGCTTTTGTATGGGAAAGTAAAGATAATTATATAGATAACAGGTGAAATATATGCCACATTTGGAAGAAAATTATGATGTAGTTGTAGTCGGTGCGGGCCATGCAGGCTGTGAGGCAGCTCTTGCCTGCGCAAGACTTGGTCTTAATACTATATGTTTTACAGTGAGCGTTGAGAGTATAGCTCTCATGCCTTGTAATCCTAACATAGGCGGTAGCTCTAAGGGACATCTTGTAAGAGAACTTGATGCTCTTGGTGGAGAGATGGGTAAGAATATCGACAGAACCTATATACAGTCTAAGATGCTTAACATCTCCAAGGGTCCTGCAGTTCACTCTCTTCGTGCTCAGGCTGATAAGATGAATTACTCTATGAGTATGCGCAGGGTTCTTGAGAATACTGATAATCTTACCATCCGTCAGGCTGAGGTCAGTGATATAATAGTAGAAGAAGGAAAAATCATAGGTGTTAATACACTCTCTGGTGCCAGATACAACGCCAAGGCTGTAGTTATCTGCTCTGGAACATATCTACTTGCCAGATGTATATATGGTGATGTGAGTGAACACACAGGTCCTAATGGGCTTAAAGCTGCCAATCATCTCTCTGCATCTCTCGAAAAATGTGGTATAAAGCTCAACCGTTTCAAGACAGGAACTCCTGCACGAGTTGATAAGCGAAGCATAGACTTTTCGGTTCTCTCTGAGCAAAAGGGTGATGAGAACATAGTACCATTCTCTTTTTCAAATAAGGCGGAAGATATTAAAAAAAGTCAAGTTTCGTGTTACTTAACTTACACGAATGAGGAAACACATAAGATCATAAGAGATAACATCCACCGCTCTCCTCTTTTCAGTGGAGATATAAAGGGAACAGGTCCTAGATACTGCCCTTCTATAGAGGATAAGGTCGTGCGTTTTGCCGATAAGGATAGACATCAGGTATTCATAGAGCCTGAAGGATTATATACGAATGAGATGTATCTTGGTGGTATGTCAAGCTCTCTTCCTGAGGATGTACAATACGCCATGTATAAGACAGTCAAAGGTCTTGAGAATGTCCGCATAGTAAGGAATGCTTATGCCATAGAATACGACTGTCTTGCAAGTGGACAGCTTAAGAACACGCTTGAACTTAAAGCTGTATCAGGACTTTTCTGTGCAGGTCAGTTTAACGGAAGCTCTGGATATGAGGAGGCTGCAGCTCAGGGTATCGTCGCTGGTATCAACGCAGCTTTGTATGTAAAGGGAAAAGATCCTATGATCATAGACAGATCAGAAGGATATATAGGTGTACTCATAGATGATCTTGTTACTAAGGAGAACTTCGAGCCATACAGAATGATGACTTCAAGAAGTGAATACAGACTCTTACTTAGACAGGACAATGCTGATATAAGACTTACAAAGAAGGGTTACGAAGTCGGACTTGTCTCAAAAGAGCGCTATGAACAGGTTCTTCACAAGATTGAGATGATAAACAGCGAAATAGAGAGAATCAAGACTGTATATGTCGGTAACAGTGAGAAGGTTAATTCGCATCTTATAAGTCTTGGCACTACCCCACTTACGAGTGGTTCAAGTCTCTATGAACTTGCAAAAAGACCTGATGTGACCTATGCTGATCTTCGACCTATAGATTCTGATAGACCTGATATAGATGAAGATATATCAAATCAAATCGATATAGAATTAAAGTATGAAGGATATATAAAGCGCCAGGCAGCCTATGTGGAGAAGTTCAAAAAACTTGAGGCAAAGAGAATTCCTGACGATATAGATTATGATGATATAGATAATCTAAGACTCGAAGCAAGACAAAAACTTACAAAGTACAGACCTTCGAATATAGGTATGGCTTCACGTATATCGGGAGTGTCTCCTGCAGATGTATCAGTGCTTCTTGTCTACATAGACAGATATAATCATAAGAAGGGACAAAAAACTGATAATGAATGATACATATACATATATAAAAGATAAATATGGTGATGTTAAATACAATCAGTTTATGGACTATCTTGATCTTCTGCTTGAGTGGAATAACAAGATGAATCTAACTGCAATTACAGACAGAGATGATATTGTGTTGAAGCATTTTATAGATAGTCTTATCATGCCGGATATCTTAGGAATAAAGGATGAAGAATTCTCAATCATAGATATCGGTCCAGGTGCTGGTTTCCCTTCTATTCCACTTAGGATAATACTTGATAAACCCAAGTTCACTTTGGTGGATTCACTAGCAAAGAGACTTAGTTTTCTTCAGGTTGTTATTGATAAGCTTGGTCTTAAGAATATAGAATTAAGACATGACAGATGCGAAGATGCTGCCAGAGATACACTTCTTCGTGAACAATATGATATCGCTACTGCCCGTGCAGTTGCTAATCTTTCAACTTTGTCAGAATACTGTCTGCCTTTTGTAAAGCAGGGAGGAAGATTCATAGCTTATAAAAGTGCAGATATAGAAGAAGAAAAAAGATTATCGGAAAAAGGAATAAAAAAACTTGGTGGAAAGATAAGTGATATCAAGTATTATACATTACCATATAGTGACCTCGGAAGATCACTTGTTGTAGTGGATAAGTTAAGTACTACCCCATCATTATA
The DNA here is from genome assembly GCA_003520145.1 of Eubacterium sp. Classification (GTDB taxonomy): domain Bacteria; phylum Bacillota; class Clostridia; order Lachnospirales; family Lachnospiraceae; genus UBA9775. The sequence continues at coordinate 1,298 of DOVJ01000193.1, read as the reverse complement.
TCCGAGAAAAGCCGGAATTCCTGCTAAAAAGCCTTTGTGACATAGGAGGTACATATGAAAAAAGTAATAGAATACCTTAATGGTAAACAAACGGAATTAAGAGATAAGATCATAAGCTTTGATACCGATATTATGTCTTGCAAGACATCTATAAAAAAGTATGAAGAGATACTCAAGGGTATAGAAGAAAAAACAAGCCTTTCTTCTAACTTTTTCAAGGCCTCAAAAAGCTTTTATGATGATCAGGAAAAAACCGAGATTCAAAAGCATGAGATATCGCAGGAACTCGAAAACTTAAAAGAACAACTAAAAAATATCGAATTAGAATCCGAGCATATTAAGGAAGAAAATCAATATATATCATCTCTCATCGATGAGATCAATACTGTGAAGAATAAAGTAGAAAATTGCAAGCGTAATGTTCGTTCAGACTCAAAGCGCTGTTTGCATGAACTGGAGGAAATCTGTAAGCTTTTTGGTAATTAACCGGCCTGGAGGTGCCTATGCCTATTAACATTATTATAGCTAATAAGCGAAAACTTATGAGGGAAGTTTTAAAAAATAGGTTCGAAAGTGACGAAGAAATAAGGGTTGTAGCTGATACTGATGATGGATATCAGTGTTTAAGCCTTGCTAATAAACTTAATCCTAATATCATCATCTCCGATCTTGAACTTAATGGTTTAGATGGTCTTAGTGTTATGGAAGTTATTCATAAACAATCAATCAGGAGTAAATTCATGATTCTTTGTGATTCTTTTCATCTTCCGCTCTTTTCTAAGGCAATAGATGGTGGTTGTGATGGATATCTTACTCAATCTATTGATTTCACGGAATTGAAAAAAGCTGTTTTTTCTATATATAATGGAGAAAAATATGTTCAGGAAGAATACAGAGACGTCAAAGACCTTCCTGAGCATGATAATGTAGTAATAACTGATAATGTGCTTACAAATCGAGAAATTGAGATACTTAAGCTCATAGCTATAGGTGAAAGCAACAAAGAAATCGGTGAACGCTGTAATATCAGTGAACGAACTGTTAAAAATCACATCTTTAATATATATAAGAAGCTTTCAGTTAATGATAGAACCCAGGCTGCGGTGTATGCAATAAGAAATAATATAGTTGATTTGTGATTCTCTATTGTTTTTTAGTGTTATTTTATGTATAATGAATATAGTGTTTCACGTGAAACATAACGATATATATGTTTCACGTGAAACATTTTTTATCTCAGTCGGAGAAGACCCCTTCCTCTTAACCAAGTGTAGGTAGGGGTTATAACAAACTTAACT
>DOVJ01000052.1 GCA_003520145.1 Eubacterium sp. | reverse complement strand
GTCCGAGCCGCGTTAGCGGCGAGTTTTCGCGGAGCACTTGCTAATAGGCGACTTGCAAAGAGATAGAAATCTTGACGTGTCCTAGTGATAGTTTTTTTACATTCATTTTTCCCAATACGCATACCCAAAAGTCTCTATACACTTTTCCCTCATATATTCAAGCTTCTTCTGAAGCGCCGGATAATCCTTAACCATCGCAAAGTCATCGAAGTACTCGATGAGAGTCGCCCTGTCTTCATTGCCGGTAGTAGTAGAGTACTGCTCGACGAAGTAGACATTGTTAGGGTCGTAGTAGGTGTTGTCGTTGTATAGCAGGTAATCGAGGATGTACCTGTTGTTGTCTTCGTAATTATCCTTGTAATTATCAAAATCGCTGCTGTAGTGGAAGTCGGGCGGATTGAGCGCATCCCAAGCTTCGCACTCGAAAGCATCTGGGTCTTCCATCTCTATTCGCTGTTCAACAGCGTGCCAAACCTCGTGTTCTATGGTGTCAACCGTCACATAATCATAATCGAGCACGATATTGTACCAGCCATTCGTCTTGTAGGTTAGGCCGGCGGCCTGAAAAGTATCATACTTAAGGCTGTTCATGTCATCCACGAGAGAGAACCTGAGTCCCCCCTTATTGGCAAATGTTTTGAAAACTTTAAAGAACCCTTCAGGATAGGTAGCCAGCGCATTATCTATTACATTCAGCGCATCTATGTAGATGTCGTTTGGCGCTTCGCGATCAACCGCTTCACCCGATATGATCTCATAGTATTTGGTGTCTCCAAGATCAAGGATCTCGTTGCCGATCAGTATCGTTATGCCATACTTAGCCTCGATTTCTGACGCTTTAGCTTTGGCTTGGGAAAGAGAATCGCTGCAGTGGTGATTATCGGCTACCGAAACATTTGGCGAGAAAGGCGCAAGCTTCGTGCCTTCATACAGTTTTGTGTCGATAACCATTACCTCGTGTTCCTGACCGGGACTTACGACAACATAAGAAGAAGTGCCCTTTATCTTAGTCACAGTACAGAAACTGTCCTTGTTGCATATAGGCGTAAGATCGTAGGTGATACCTGTAGACAGATCAAGAAGCGTGTAACCAGAAGCCTTGGTATCGTTACTTAGGGTAGTAACATAATCAGTCAGCACACAAGCAGCAGAAGCTGGATCGTAGAAGATGTTCGTATCTTCAGAGACCTCGTAGTAATCAGAAGACAAGTTTGCATCGTAACCAAAGAAGCGCACATAGTACTTATCGTCGAAGTCATGTCCCCGCCAGAATAAACCATCGCTAGATGGGATATAAGTGTCGTTGATAAAAGGAGTGCAATAAGAGATCGTGTTATCAGGCATTGACGCGATCGCAAAATCCTTGCCGGTTTTGAGATTCTCGCCTTCACAGACATAGGAAACAAGGTTCTTGTCGATATCATAAGCATAGACATCGCATCTGATACCTGCTGTAAAGAGAGTCTTAGTGTTGCCATCTAAGTCTATCGATAAGACTTCATTGTCATCTTTTATGCAGTATACGTACCGACCATCGGAAGAAGCAGACGGAAGGTAGCAGTAATTCTTATATATAGTACTAGCCTTGCCATCTTCACTTACTGCGCGTATAGTATAATTAATCGTATCAAACAGGATCAGTCTGTCATCCTGCGTTAAGCCAAGGCACTGATCGTAAGGCCCGGACTTGTAGGAGTGAAGCAGCGAGTCAGTCATCGCATCCACCACATAGAAGAGGTTATTCTTCTTGTTGTGATAAGTAAGGCAGACTAAGTTATCCCTCAGATAGACAACATCCTGCGCATAGTATTTGCCTGAAGTGTCATCGATGCAATTAAGAGCGCGTACCTTTTCCTTCTTTGCCGCTGTAGTTTGCGGCGCATCAGTAATGGAAACCACATCAGCCTTCGTGGTCTGAACAGCGTTTGTAGACGTACTATCTACCTTGATATCCTTTTTGCCGCAAGCGATGAGCATAACTGCCATAACAAGAGCCAGCGGTCTGTAATATTTTCTCATTCATGACCTCCTGTTAAGAGTACTACATATGATTATACCATATATGAGCTTCTATGGTCAAATGCTTGACCGTGCCGAACATTTGACGTATAATTAAACTGTATTTCGTAAGAAAAGAGGTAGCACTATGGATAACATGATAATTAAGAGAAATGAATTGTTAGCTCGTAAGCTCATCGACGGAGTGAACTCTCGCAACATGACCGGACACTATGCCGCAAACCGCGAGGAAGCACTTAAGATAGCACTTGAAATCATAGGCAATGGCATAGTCGGAATGGGAGGCTGCAAGAGTGCTGCCGATATCGGGCTTACAGAAAAGTTAAGAACAGCTGATTACAACTTCATAGACCGTGATAAGTATGAAGATAAGAGAAAAGCTATGCTTGAGACATATGACGCAGACGTCTTCGTAGCTGGCGCTAACGCGATAACAGAAGATGGTGTGATGGTATTCATCGACGGCAATTCGAACAGGGTATCAGCCATAGCACAGGGACCTAAGAAGGTCATCATACTTGTTGGCATGAACAAGGTCTGCAAGGATATCGATTCAGCTATGAAGAGGGCACGTAATGTCGCAGCACCTGTTAACGCACAGCGCTTTGGACTTAGCACACCATGCTCATCACAGGGAACATGCTTTAATTGTAAGAGCCCTGATACCATATGCTGTCAGTTCCTGATAACAAGATATTCAAGACATGCAGGCAGAATACATGTAATAGTAGTCAATGATGAGATAGGATATTAAGATGGGATTATTAGAGATACTGCTTCTTGCGGTAGGACTTGCCATGGACGCATTTGCAGTCTCGATCTGTAAGGGACTTGCGGTTAAGAAGATAAGCATAAGAGAACCACTTATGTGTGGAATATGGTTTGGAGTGTTCCAGGGCGTCATGCCATTCTTAGGCTATGTAGTAGGCTCGCGTTTTGTGAAGATCATAAGTGTTATAGCACCATGGCTTGCCTTCTCACTTCTTACGATCATAGGTATCAACATGGTCAAGGAAGCATTCGAGACTGATGAGGAAGTAAACCCTGGTTTTGACGTGAAGACTATGTTCTTACTCGCAGTAGCAACAAGTATCGATGCACTCGCGGTTGGCGTAACATTTGTCGCGCTACCGATCAGAGTCCTCTCTGCCGATAAGATGACGAATGTCATCTTTGCGGTCGGGGTGATAGCTGTCGTGACCTGCATCATATCCATGATAGGCGTCAAGATCGGCAATATCTTCGGTATGCGATACAAGTCCGGATCTGAGATCATGGGAGGCACGATTCTTGTATTCATCGGTTTCAGATCACTTATCACACATCTTGATAAGTCGAACGCGCTCTCAGATGGAGAGACAATCTTCGGTCTCTTAATCCCGATGATCGGAACAGTGCTTGGAGCTGCAATCGTATATGCAAAGAAGAAGATGTCAGATGACATGCACATGGTACTAGTCGGTATAGCTTCAGGAATCATGATCTCGATGGCAGTCTGGGGTATGATAGAACCTGCAGTCTATGGAATAAAAGAGAAGTCCGATATAGGAATCCTGCCGGTTGTAGCATGCTTTTGCGTGGGTGTATTATTCCAGTATATCATGGACAGTGTAGTTCCACACACACATGCTTATGTGGATTTCACAGAGGGGCCAAAGAGCGGACTGAATCATGAAATCAAGGTCATGTTGGCAGAAGTGATCCATCATATACCAGAAGGCATAGGTCTCGGCGCAGTATACGCAGGGCACTTTCTTGAGACAGGCTGGATATCAGCCTCCACAGCGCTTGTACTTGCGATAGCAATAGCAGCCCAGAACATCCCTGAGGCGCTTTTCGTCTCTATGCCGCTTCGCGAGAAGGGCACACATACAGGCAAGGCCTTCCTTATGGGAGTAATCTCTGGCGTGCCGCTTCCATTCCTTGGAGTCATAACCGTCATCGTAGCACTTTTGTTTCCTTCAGCTTTACCATACATCATGTCACTTGCAGGTGGTGCTCTGATCTACACAACAATTGAGGAGATACCGCAGCTTGGCTCGAAGAAGGAGAATGATAAGGGTGCGATGGCATTTGTACTGGGATTTGCGATAGTTATGTTGATGATATATTTGTGAGGGATTAATAGTGAATGATTCTTTTGATGAGTTTTTTTCGGATATTCTAGAAGGAGCTGTAGATACAATTGGAGATAAGGAATCTCCTATAGCTTTCAGGATAATTGCAGCAGTGATCTTGTTGGTAACCTATGGAGTTATGTGTGCACTTGGATGCTTTTTCCTGTTTGGTGGAATAAAAGATGGTGAACCGATAGCGGTGATCTTGGGGCTTGTACTAGTCCTTGCATTCGTGTATATATTATGGCTTTCTTTTAGAAAGCGTAAGAAGAGATAGAGGGAGAATAGATAAGACGTAGATTACTTAAGGGGGGATATCATGGAGATTTTATTTGAATTCTTATTTGAACTTATCGTAGAAGGATCCTTTGCAATACTTGGCGAAAAAAAGGTGCCTATAGTGCTTAGAATACTGGCTGCTGTGGTAGTATTAGCACTTTATGTCGGACTTGTGGGACTATTTGTGTATATAGGTATAACCTATGATAACGTGATTATAGTCGGACTTGGAGTATTCATAGCGATTATTGGAATAATAGCGTTTTTACATGCTTGGAATAAACATGAGGAGGAAGCATAAGACGTATGGTAGTGTATAGAACTGTAATCGAAGATATCAAAGCATATCAAAGAGGCAATCTGCCATCTAGTGCAGAACGCATGGATACGCCATCTGATGATGAGATACAGTTGAAGGCTACACCAATCGCAGCAATCCTGTGTATCGTGGTGTCTGCCACGATGTTTGCCAAGACATATGTAAACAGGGGACTTGTTATAAAACCGTGGGCAGTATTAGTTGGAGTCGCACTTGGATTTGTGATGTTGATCGTTCATGAGTGGCTACATGCTATAGTTTACCCTAAGGATGCTATAGCCACGATTGGAAGACTTAAGGGGAAACTTACGCATGTTGCGCTTTGTTCATATCCTTTATCCAGGGGACGTTTTATACTTATGTGTCTATTGCCATTTGTTCTTGGCATAATTCCGTTAGTGATATTCATAATTGCACCAGCCAGATGGAAGGTGTGTAATGGCCTGATGTTTGGCATGGCGTGCATGGGGATGGTTTCGCCTTATGTGGATGTCTATAATGCGATATTGGTTTTGAAGAATTGTAAGAAAACTGATAAGGTCATGTTTTACGAGGATGAGATGTATAAGATATAATTGATGAAGAAGCATATATTTCGTTGACAGATTTGGATGAGTTCTTATTCTACAATAGATTTTCTTGCTATGTGGGAGGGATTATATAATTCTGATTTTAACCGTATGGAATTCCATACGGTTAGAAATGAACCGGGAAGACTGGTTATGACACCGACACAATGGATAGAGAAAAGGCATATAGGCAATTGCAAATATTAAGGAGTGATAAATCGTCTTTGGATGGACTCAGAAAAATTGTAGCAAATGATAATATACAGAGGATATCAAAGAAAGACATATGATAGAACGTATAAGATATGGCAATACTAACACGTATTTGCTGCGAGGAACAAAAGCCAATATTCTGATAGATACAGATTATGCTGGTACACTACAGGGCTTTTATAGAGCTATAAAGGGCGTTGGAATCGGGGTTAGTGACATAACATATATTCTGGCGACACATTTTCACCCTGATCATATAGGGCTTGTAAGCGAGCTTATGGACCATGGAGTCGGATTGCTCGTTATGGATACGCAGATAGAGAGTATCCACTATTCAGATGAGATATTCGCAAGGGAACCGAGACTTTGCTATAGGCCAATCGACGAGAGTCGCGCGAATATCATCAGGATATCAGAGAGCAGAGACTTTCTAAAGACACTTGGCATAGATGGCGAGATAATATCTACGCCAAGTCATAGTAAGGACAGTATATCTATCGTGTTAGACACAGGATGCTGCATAGTCGGGGATCTTGAGCCGATAGAATATCTTGAGGCATATGAGAATAACGATGCGTTAGCAAGGGACTGGGATAAACTCTTAAGCTTCAAGCCTGTAAGGATATGCTACGCACATGCTAATGAGAAATGCTTTGACAAAAACTTTTAGTTTGCCAA
>DOVJ01000225.1 GCA_003520145.1 Eubacterium sp. | reverse complement strand
GACTTGAGCATACTGTTAAGAATCTCGATACAACAAGAGAGAATACACAGGCAGCTGAGTCACTTATCAGAGATACTGATATGGCATCTACGATGGTTGAATACAGCAAGAATAATATTCTTGCACAGGCAGGACAGTCTATGCTTGCACAGGCTAACCAGTCTAATCAGGGTGTTCTTTCATTACTTGGATAATATTTGTAATGTATTATGTGGGCTGGTGGACATATGTCCACCGGTCTTATTTTTTCTTAATTAAGAGGAAATTATATGAAGGATATAAGGAAAGAATTGACAGATATAAGGAATAAGATAGATGATTGTGTTGGAGCGCTTATAATGGACACTGACGATGTAGTGGAATCCACTGTTAAACCATTAACGGGTGATATCTCTTATATCTTCCAAAGTTTTATAAGTGATGCAGGTGAGCTTGCGGCTATGGGAGTTGAGCTGCCTGTAGATGTGATAGTTTCACAGCTGAAGAGATATATGAGCGCTGCAGATATGTATGATACCATAGCTCTTGCGGATGTCCTTAAGTATGAGATCATGGATACAGTATCTGTATATATGGATATTCAGGAGGAGTTGTATGGATAGGCTGATATACGATAAGAATATAGATGCACTGGATGTATATGATAAGGAGGAAGCACTTCTGAAGCTTGAAGAGTGCAATACAGAGCATGTCATATATGAGGATGGTGTATTAAGATATATAGATGGCGGTGAATTATACTTAACAAGCAGATATGATAAAGAGATGTATGCGAGAATATTCGCAAAACAGTATAAGGACGCAGGTCACTTTGCCAATATATATGTCATGGGATTTGGTGATGGTACATATATAAGAGAGCTGCTTAAGCTTGACGTGTCTTATGTTATAGTATATGAGCCTTCTTATGAGATATTCAAGACCGTGGCAGAGAAAGTGAATATAACAGATATACTTAAGAACGAGAGATTTCATATCGTATTTCCTTCAAGAGATGATATGATATATCTTAAGTATCTCGAATCGTCTGTCGCACTTGCCAATATGAATCTCAATGTATTTACGCACCTTCCTAATTATCATACTATTTTTTTAGATAATTGGAAGAGCATAACGAGGCTGTATATAACAGCTGTTGAGAGAGTGGCTTTTGATCGCAATACCGAATATGCTATGTCTATGGAGATTCTTGAGAACATACTTGAACTTCTGCCAGATGCTGTAAATCAGTATTCTGCATCAGATCTTGTTGATGTTATCAAAGAGCATGTTGGAGAAAGCGATGCTGCGATACTTGTTGCCGCGGGACCGTCTCTTGATAAGAATGTTGACATTCTTAAGGATGTGAAGGGTCGAATACCTATACTTGCTGTAGATACGGCACTTAAGACACTTGTCAGAAGAGGTATCATGCCGGATTTTACTATAACTCTGGATCCGCATAAGCCACTGGTTCTCTTTGAAGATGAGAGAATCAAGGATATACCGATGATCGTATATACCTGTTCGAATAAGAGTGTTGTTAAGGTTCATAATGGTAAGAGGTTCTACTTTGTTCATGATATGAGATATCTGTCGGATATATATAAGAAGTATGATAAGGTTAGTTATGGAATTAATACGGGTGGTTCAGTTGCCTGCAATGCTTTTTCTTTTCTCTTAACTGCCGGATTTAGTAAGATCATACTTATGGGTCAGGATCTTGCTTATCCTAATAACAAAGAGCATGCAAGTGATGCTTATGATGGCAAGGAAAAGCCGGTTGATGAGAATAAGAAAAAGTACTTCTATGTGGATTCGGTTGATGGTGACAAGGTGCTTACTGAATTCAACATGAACATGTACAGGAAGTGGTTTGAGAGCCAGATAAGTCTCTATAATGACGATATAACTGTATATGATGCTACTGAAGGCGGTGCTTTGATACATGGTACTGAAGTTGTAAAACTTTCGGATGTTCTTGAGAAGTATAAGGATGAGAAGCTTGATATTACAGAACTTATAGATGGAGTTGACAAAGCATTTACCGATGAGCAGATTGCTGAGATTGTGAAGATGATCGATGATATACCTGATGATCTTGAAGAGAGGCGCAAGAAACTAGAAGATGGTATCAAGGCATATGAGGGTATAGAGAAGGCTTATGTAAAGAAGAAGACTTCTGGTAAGTCTTTTGAGAGGGATATGAAGACTGTTAAGGAAGTCAATGAGTTCGTTGATGCCGACAGTCTCTGTAATCTGGTGAAAGCTTATAATATCTTAGAAAGTATAGACCTTTCGCAGTCTATATATGAATACGACAGCAACGCGACTCAGTATTCGCAGATCAAAGAGATAGTTGATAAGGGTATCAGCATATTCAAAGCTTATATAAGAAGCATAGGTGTTTTTGAGAAAGATTATGTAAAGTTAAAGGATAACCTGAAAAATTATGAAATGCTTACTGATAGGATTAAAAAGTGATATAGCGCTAGTACAAACAACCATGCGTGCAGATGTGGACTGTAATTGTCTGCTGGTTGACGAGTATTGTGAGTTAGACAGAAATCTTGATGAGGGCTGTCTGTATTATGATGCAATAATTGTCGCGGTTGCAGACAAGACTGTTTCTGCGCGCATGGTTAAAAGTGTTATAGAAACTCTGTCTATCAGTCCTAATAAGGTATTTGATTTTTATCGTTATTATGATTCGCTTATGCCTTATATGAGAGCAGACCGTTGCATGAAAGCTGTATCTTCAGAAGGTCTGGATGGCATCATCCTCGGAATATCTATGGCCGCAGTTGGTATCATACCTGAGATGCTAGGGAACTACGTGAATCTGGCGGTTTCTTCTCAGGACCTGTATTATAACTATAAGACGCTTGATTATTGCTACAATAAGTACAATACGAAGTTGCGTACAGCGAAGCGTGTGATCATAGATATGTACGATTATACTTACTTCAACTTCGATGTGTCGCTTGGAATCATGGCACTGCCGTACTATTCGAGATATCATGGATTTATCCTTGATAGTCATAACTTTGAGGATAATCATCTGTATTCTTATGATTTTTCAAGACTGACTTCTTATGTTATCAATTCTCAGTCTGAGAGCTTTGTGGCGGCTAAGAAGGTGTTGTGGGATAAGATATTCGATATGAAGAATTCGTACAACGTATATGCGGATATCAGTTTCCCTATAAGATGGGGCGAGCGCTTCCATATTGCGAGTGATGAAGAAATAGCTAATTATAACGTTAAAACATCTATTGTGACGAGAACCTATCAGAAGACCATAGATGAAAATGTAGCTACATTCGAGAAGTTGCTGAAGCTGATATACAGGATTAATCCCGATATGGAAATTGTGCTTGTATTTATGCCTTTTTACTATCTGACACAGATGAAGTATGAAGCTCTGTATCAGAATCATAAGGAATTCTTCCTGAATACGATAACTGAGTTCAAGAAGAGGTATCCGATAAGGTTCATCAACTATAAGAATTGTTTTCTGGCCCATGAAAAGAGATGTTACTTTGATGCTATACACTTTAATTACTGGGGAGCAAGTAACTTTACAAAGCTGCTGAAGAATGATCTTGGGATAAGGTAGCATGAAATTGCTATTTTCTTGACAATTAGCGCTAAAAGCTGTAAAATAGAGTAGAATAAGTGTACATAATTATGTATATTGTGGAGGTTTTAGATTATGCTTAATGGAAAGACTTTGCTTATAACTGGCGGAACTGGTTCTTTTGGACATCATTTTGTGGAATATGTTCTTGCACATTATAAGCCGAAGAAGATAATCATATATTCACGAGATGAATTCAAGCAGTTCAATATGCAGAATCAATATAAGGAGCATCAGCAGGTTCTGAGATTCTTTATAGGCGATGTAAGAGATAAGGAGAGGCTTGAAAGAGCTTTTAAGGGTGTGGATTATGTTATACATGCAGCTGCACTTAAGCAGGTTCCTGCTTGTGAGTATAATCCGATAGAGGCGATCAAGACTAATATTAACGGTGCGTGCAATGTAATAGACGCAGCGCTTGATGCCGGTGTGAAGAAGGTTATTGCGTTATCTACTGATAAGTCTGTATCACCTGCCAATCTGTATGGCTCTACCAAGATGGTGTCAGATAAGCTTTTTGCTGCAGCGAATGCATACTCTGGTGCTGACGGTACAAGATTTGCTGTTGTAAGATATGGCAATGTAGCTGGAAGCAGAGGTTCTGTTATTCCTTTCTTCCAGGGAATCATAGATAGAGGTGGAGATGAACTTCCGATAACTGATTATCGTATGACCAGATTCTGGATCAGCCTTGAAGAGGGTGTTAAGCTTGTTATTAAGGCTTTGGAAGAGTCAAGAGGTGGCGAGACATTTATCTCGAAGATACCATCTTTTAAGATTACTGATCTTGCACAGGCGATGCTTCCTGGATGTAAGATGCCTGAGATTGGTATAAGAGAAGGTGAGAAGCTTCATGAGGTCATGGTGCCTGCTGAGGATTCGTCACATACATATGAATATGAGAAGCATTATGTTATATATCCTAATTATAGCTGGTGGAACTGTGATTACCTGATTCCTGGTGGAAAGAAGGTTGAACCGGGATTTGTATACAGTTCAGGTGATAACACCGAATGGCTTTCTGTAGAGGATATCAGAGAAAAGCTTAAGACGGATCTTGATAAACACTAGAGTTTAAAGAGGTGATATGTATGGAGAAACTTGCGATAGATGGTGGATACCCGATAAGGGAGAGTAAGATATTCTATGGTCGTCAGTGGATAGATGAAGATGATATTCATGCTGTTGAGGCGGTTTTAAGAAGTGATTTGATAACCTGCGGACCTAAGGTGTCTGAACTTGAGGCTGCGATATGTGAGTATACAGGTGCGAAGTATGCTGTTGTTGTCAATTCGGGGACTTCAGCTCTTCACTGTGCGTGTATGGCTGCCGGTATAGGCGCTGGAGATGAAATCATAACGTCTCCCATAACATTTGCAGCATCAGCGAATTGTGCACTGTACTGCGGTGGTGTTCCGGTTTTTGCTGATATCAAAAGAGATACATACAACATAGATCCTAACAGTATAAGGGCTCATATCACCGATAAAACCAAAGCTATAGTTGCAGTGGATTATACAGGTCAGGCCGCTGAGCTTGATGAGATAAAAAGTATCTGTGAGGAGCATGGGCTTGTTCTCATAGAGGATGCAGCGCATTCGATTGGAACAAGGTATAAAGGGCAGTATGTAGGTTCGATAGCAGATATGACATGCTTTTCTTTCCATCCGGTGAAAACTATAACTGGTGGTGAGGGTGGAGCTATACTGACTAATGATGAAGATACATATAAGAAACTGCTTCTTGCACGTTCTCATGGTATAACTAAGGATCCTTCTATGATGGAGGGCGAGATAGAGGGACCATGGTATTATGAGCAGCAGACTCTTGGGTTTAATTACAGACTTACTGATTTTCAGGCTGCGCTTATTCTTTCACAGTTGGGTAAGATAGAGTTTTTTAAGAAGAGAAGACAAGAGATCGTTGATAAGTATAACGAGGCTTTTAAAAATCTTGATGGAATCATAGTTCAAAGAGAGATAGAAGAATCAGATACTTGCAGACATCTGTATATCATAAGGCTTGATCCTGATAAGCTTAGCTGTACCAGAAGACAGTTTTTTGATGCTATGAGCATGGAGAATGTCCAGTGTCAAGTACACTATATACCTGTATACTACTTCCCTTATTATCGTAGTCTGGGATATAAGAAGGGCTTGTGCAAGGAAGCTGAGGATCTGTATGAGAATATGATGAGTATACCGCTGTATCCTCGTATGACTGACAAGGATGTGTATGACGTGATTCGTGCGGTTACTAAAGTTGTTGAGAATTACAGGAGATAGGACTGATATGTCAAGTATAGCGATCATAACTGCCAGAGGTGGCAGTAAAAGGATTCCTAAGAAGAATATAAGAGATTTTTGCGGAAAGCCTATCATAGCATATAGTATAGAGGCTGCGCTTGGGGCTGGGATTTTTGATGAGGTTATGGTATCAACCGACAGTGAGGAAATAGCCGAGATTGCAAAGCGATATGGGGCTAGTGTTCCTTTTATGAGATCTGAGGCAACAAGTAGTGATTATGCGACTACCAGAGATGTTTTATTGGAGGTATTATCAAATTACAAAGATATAGGTATGGAATTTGATGAAATGGTCTGTATCTATCCGACTGCTCCCTTTTTGACTGGGAAAAAACTTGTGAATGCAATGAAGGTGTTTCACGAAAAAAAAGGCGCTATGCTTATTCCTGTTGTCAAGTTTTCATATCCACCTCAGAGAGCATATGTTATAAATAATGGTAAGTTGATATTTCGATTGGAAGAGTATAGATATAGTAGATCGCAGGATTTAGAACCTTATTATCATGAAGCTGGTCAGTTTTATTGTTACAAAATCAGTGATTATTATGCTACTAATGGCAATATAGTGGATGACATTATTCCGTATGTTCTTTCTGAATCTGAGGTTCAGGATATTGATACCGAAATTGATTGGACTATGGCAGAACTGAAGTACAAATTATTGAAACATGATAGAAAATAGATTTGATAGGGTTGAAAATAATTCTTGATTTTCATTGAAAACTCGAATCACATAGGAGTTTTATTATGTCACCATTCATCTTTCTCTTTTTAGCCATCCTTGTAATTTACTTTGCAGGATTTATAAAAAAAGGCTTTGGAGATAACAATTACCACGATGTGGGACAGAATAGGACAAGCGATAATGGAAATAGTGCTTGGAGTGAAGCACCAGTAAAATCACTTTATATATCGAATAAGCTCTTTTCACTTCATCGTAAGGCTGAGATAGTGGATGATGAGGGGCGTATGGTCTATGCGGTTTCGAGTGCGATTCTTTCGTTTGTCGATGATACAGAGATTGTGGATGCGAGTGGAGAACAGATATGCAGGATCACAAGGAA
>DOVJ01000144.1 GCA_003520145.1 Eubacterium sp. | reverse complement strand
AGCCGGGTGTTGCCGGAAATACAGCAACCAACGCTACAAAGCCTTGTACAGTTGAGACAGGTGCAACTCTTAATGTACCTCTCTTCGTTAACCAGGGAGATTCTATCAAGATCGATACTCGTACAGGAGAATATATGTCAAGAGTTTAATCTCATATATTCTACTTATTAATTCGTATGTATAAATGCATTGCTATGTATATAAGTTGATATTTTTAGCTGTTCAATATACCTTTGCATGCTTATTTTATTCTTTATTACATATATAATGCATAATAAAAACGGAAATGAACTTTCTCATAGATTGAAAGTTCATTTCCGTTTTTTTCATTCAACCTTCTCAAAATCATCCTTTGGATGCTTACATATAGGACAGATGAAATCATCCGGAAGGTCTTCGCCTTCCTCTCCTATCCACTCATATCCGCATATTGTGCAGCGCCAGATGGTCTGTCCTTTAGGTGTCTGACCTACAGGCTGTGGCTTAGGCTTGATATTGTTCTGATAGTATTCATATGTACACGAAGAGGCATCAGATAAAACCGTCATGAATTCCGGTTTACAGATAAAGAGCGTATGTGAGCCGAGATCAACTGTCTGCTCAACGCCCAGAGAAAAGTATGCATTTGTCCCATTTGTTATATATGGTATGCCATTCTCTGCCATAGCATAGTTTTCAGATGGATAATCTGCAAACTTATCAACATCTCTTCCCGATTGGAATCCAAAGTGTTTAAACAGTTCAAAATCAACCTCATTACTTATAACTGATATGTTACACTTTCCGGTCTTCAGAACCATATCATGTGTATAATTTGCCTTGTTTATCGCTATCGATATAAGATTCGGCTCTGACGCAACCTGTATAGCTGTATTCGTGATGCATCCGTTCATCTTTGGACCATCTACTGCTGTACAGACAAAAAGACCATAAGACAACTTGTACATTGCTTTTGTATTATTCTCCATTTTATCCCTGCCTCCTTCCATTCATTCTTATCAATAAATACACTCTAATTATATATTTTATTACCATTCTTTGCAATTCATAATTTCAAAAAAAAAACCCCTGGGACATACGTCCCAGGGGTCTAATACATTTAGTATTGCATCATGTTAAATCATGAAGTTGAGGTTTGATTATTATCTTAAGTCTCTGATAATGATACTCACCCTTAGTGTCTTTAACCTTAACAACAATATAAGTATACTCATTATTGTAAAGATATTTATCCTGAACAGCCAACATTGATTGTGGAATATCTTTTCCATTTTCATCTTTTACTGTCATTGTTGTACTCTTCTCAGAAGTTTTCTCATCTATCCACATAAGGTAACCTGAAGCAACCCATGGATCCTCACTACCTTTAAGCTTATATTCGCCATCCTTATTGTATGTCTTGTTATAAACGAGATAGTGCTTTTCATCGCCTTCATGATACTCATCATCCGGATTACTCTCATCAAAGTCAAGATCATAGTATGCCCAAACTTCAGCAATATCAATTGAAGCATCAGATGTAACATAGTAAGAGAATCTAGGTAATGTTCCTTCAAGAATTGTCATCTGATATCCAAGAGAACCATTATCCTGAACATCTCCCTTGATCAGATTTGTACTCTTAATCTGACCGTCTGAAGTTACAACCTGACTTGAATTATAACTATACAGATCAAGAGTAGTATTTCTCGTACTCTTTCTACCGGTATTAAGAATGAGGTTGATGAAGAATCTACGTTCATCATTGTTCTCTCTCTTGTAACCTGTAATAACTGTTCTACCTGCACCAAGATAAGTAACAGTACCTGCATTGTTACCCTTTGGCTGATATTGGTATACAAAGTAGTTATTACCACCATCAAGAGGATTTGCAGTATAATTTGTTGACATCGTACCCGACGTACCACCTGCCAATGAATAATAAACAATCATATTCTCATCATGAACATTAATTGTAAAATCACCCTCAACAGTAGGAGTAACTCGAAGGTTAGCACCGATACTAAATGGATACATCGTTACAATTCCTTCATTATTCTGCTCTGCAGCATTCGTTGCAACATAATTATCTATTGCGAACTTAGCCATATCCTTTCTAGGATGAGTTTTGCTCTCTGCCTCCATGCTTGGATAATACAAGCAATACTTAAATGTTGTTGACTTATGCGAATCAGATGTCTGACCAAGTGCTGTAGCATAAGTCAGCTTTGAAGGATTTAATGCAAGCGGTGCCGGAGTATTATCCTCCTGCGTAGTAGCTTCTTCCTCCCCCTCTGAAGATTCTTTTATTATTGTGTTAGAAAAGCTTGTTGACTTTTCATTAGAAGGATAACTACTACCCGAGCATATAGTTCCATAATCTTTACCATTAACCCAAATCTTAACTCCAGGAACATTATTATTATACTGGTTAGTATTATTGATCACTACCTTGACATCAATATCATGTTCTGCATAGTTACCCTCATGACTAGTCGCATCATCCGTAATATCAATTTTCGAAGAATCATAAAGGTAAGCACCATTATCATTAAGATTTATAGTAACCGTTACTTGTGTTGCAGAAGTATCTACAACATATTCCTTAAGCATTCCTGTATCAGGCCATACAGTATGATTTGGATTACCAAGCTTAATAGTAACCTTTCCTTCATATGTTTCTTCGCTTACTGATTCATCCTGTCCACCATCCGAAGTATCAACAGGAGTACTTACAGCATTAATTCCAAAGTAAGGTCCTAAGCGATTGGTCATATTCATGGTAGAACTTGATGTAAGAGTATCGTAGAAGAGCATAGTCTGTCCGCCACCCTCAATATACTTTATGATTGCATCAATAGCCGCCTGATTTGTTATATCCTGCCCAGCAAAGTTTTCTGCTGCACCGAAAACGATACAATTATAAAGATCTGAAAGATCCACAGTTCCGGCATCGTCAACTGAAGCATATAGTGCATAATACTCATACATCTTGCGGAAGAACTGCTCGTAAATCTTTGCATCTCTCCACTTTGCATAAAGCTTAGCATGATCAGCAAGGTCACTACTGTTCTTATCAGCTGCTAATGCAAAGAGATCATAATATGGTCTTTCATCAACTGTTTCAAATGAAAGCTCATAATCTATCTCGTATGCAACAACAGCAGCTGATACAGCTTTTCCGTTAAGTGTACTTCCATTAGCTTTAAGGTTTCTTAAGTTCGCATCAAGCTTAACTCCTGCCTGAGCAAATTCATTAAGTACCGAATCAAAGTTAGAATATCTTGTCTCGTTAAGCTTGGTTTCAATATAAGCATCCTTCCACTTCTGTATTTCATCCGCTGTGGTAGGTTTCTCATCTGCTGAAAGCTTCTCAAACTCAGTATTTGCTTCTGCGGTAGCTGCTGCAATCTGTTCTTCAGTCGGAGCCACACCAAGACCAAACGCATTTTCATTAAACATATACTTCTTAAGAGCATTTATCTCTTTTTCGGTCAGACTATCAATTTCATTATTTATAACCTTAACCATAGCGTTATATGCATTCTGAAATTCAGATGCAGCATTAGAGAATTTACTCTTAAGTGTTTTAATCGCTGATGTATCTTTGTTTTTATATGCTTTAGATATGTTTGCGATCAATTTTTCAAATTCATCGACATAGATTATGTTCATAGTAACATCATAATCATCCTTTACGTCTCTGAACCAGTTTGTATTCCAGTTATCAACACCTGTAAAGGTGCCATTTCCCTCATTATTAGGATCTGAAGAAGTCTCCTTGCTAAACATAGTATTCTTACCGATTGCAAGTTCACTATCATACTTGACAATACCGAAGGTATGCTCGTGAATACCCATGTTATTAGGAATATTGAAACCAAACTCACCGCTCGAGCCATATTTTGGCATATTTTCAAGATACAATGGACTATTAGTTGTCTGAGCCATTGTAATATAGTGTTTGATGTTATTAGCAACCGTTGTCACTGGATAATCATCAAGATTCTTGTGTCCACCGTCCATGTCACCGGAATCAGTGAAACCACCGGTTAACTTAAGCTGAGAATCTATATGATATTTATCTTTGTTATATCTGTTGCCATATAAAACATATCTTGACTGCTGACACTCTGTACAAAGATACAGAGAAACCGGGCTGTTATCATCACCCTTCTTCTCATCTTTTGGCATGATCTGCAGGAGATTAACCTTAATCTTATCCTGTGTAGTTCTCTTAATCTTTAGGCAACCAATAGTAGAGGCTTTTGAGCCTGAATTATTTTCAACCTCAAGCTTCCAATAAACTACACCAAAGTATTCTTTATCAAATTTCTTTGCAAGTGTACCTTTGGTGCCTTCATCAGTATCAACAATCTCATCAGCCTCAAAACGGCTGTTAGCGTTATCATCAATATAAAGTCGAGCAGTAAACTCTTTTCCACCGGCAGCTTCATATGTCCACTTTACGTTATGATCCTCAATCCATGTACTTGAATCGCCTTCCTTGTACTGAACCGGAGCACTTGTGACAACGAGCTTTGGTCTCTGAGAAGAGTTCTTAATAGTATCCTTAAGATCTTCTTCATTAATGTTGCTGGTATTAATTGTTACTTTTTTGCCCTTATAATCTTCTGTTTCAACGCCACCAAATACTGTTACATATCCTTCATAAGTATTGCCATATGCACCACCGGCATTCTGAATCTTAACCTTGTCATCATAGTCAAAATTCCAAAGAATATTATCCTTAGCACTATCAACCTGGCATGCTTTAAGGAAGCTGTACATATACGTATTAGGATCAATAGCATTTGCCTGTGTAAGTCCATTAACTGCATCCTTGCCAATAACTATCGGCATGTTCTTCTTCTTGTACTCAACAAGCTCATCATACTTATTTTTACTTATATCATTTCCTTCAAGTGTACCGACAGATCCATCTGATTTACCATATTTCTGTGAATAATCATAAGCATCGCCATTTAGGAAATACATATTATAAGTACTTAATCCAATACTGCTAAGCTTTGTATTCTCATATGCTCCAATTGTCTTGATACCCGAATTATCTCCACCGATATAAACCAGATCAAAGTTATCAAGTACTGTCTTTTTAGTACAATTAAACTCATATGTTGACATGTGAACAACATTTATCTGATCATATGGAAGTCCAGTAACATGTGCAATCTTAGCTTTAGAAATTGTCCAAGCATAGTAGTCAGTTACCTGTGAAAGCATATTACTGGTAATAATGTCTCCATCCTCAAGAAAACTGGTAAGCGATTTTTCTCCATCGAATGAGATTTCATCAGATGTCGTATTATTTATAACGCCCTGATTTCTAAGATAGTACCAACTGTTTCCGGCAATATCACTGTACACGCCTTGCGTGATTGGCTTAACACGACCTGTAACATCATCAAAAGTCATATTGTTCTTATATGGATTCTTTTCAAGCGGATCCTTGAGCCCCCTGATATGTGTGCTTCCATCAATCTTTGCAAATTTTTGAGCAAGTGTCAGATCAATTGGATAAGCAGGCTGAATCTCAAGAACAGTATAAAGATTTGATGAGTCACCATTGCCTCCACCGATACCTCTATAAGAAGCCTTATTAATTATATCTGCGATATCCTTAACAGCTTCCTTATTGTTTGCTGACATATATGCATTCATTCTTGTAGCATTTGTTACAAGGATATTGTCATATTTGCCTGACTCTGTTGAAGTCATAACCTTGCCGCATACGTAATCATAATTCTCACCATAGTCAACAACGGTATTTCCACTACTTGTTGTTCCTACGAGAGCCTTATCATAAAGTATGTGCTGGTTTCCATTCATGGCAGCAACAAGGCGATCATAATTCTCATTAGTGATAGCTCCGCTAGCTTTAAAACTTACGCCCTTCTCTATGATTACAAGATCATAAAGTGAGTAGTCAATATCATTTAAAGCAACATCATCAGAAGCATAATACTCAAAACTCATGTAGTTAGGGTGAGCATTACGACTGATGTAAGCATTATAAAGACCTGATGTGTTAGGGACAGAATACAGCTTAACATTTCCACTATTATAATTATGTGGAGTAATAAGCTTTCCATCTTCACCAGTAACCTTCTCTATAAGCTTAACATCATTATCATCCTTATCCTTAACTACTGTTGCAGCCTTAGCATCTTCCTCAAGGATACAAGTTCCTTTGTACTCAGTAATACCGGCTTTAACAAGCTTAGAAATAGCACCATCCTCTGCAGTATTATTGATTACAAGGATTCTACCTATAGTAGCCGGATCCTTAGCAACCTTTACATATGATTTTGTTCTATCAATTCCATCACCAGTTACTTCTTCCGAAGTTTCTCCGGTTTCTCCAGTCTCACCAGTTTCTCCAGTCTCACCAGTTTCTCCAGTCTCACCAGTTTCTCCGGTCTCGCCTGTCTCTCCAGTCTTGCCTGTCTCTCCAGTCTCACCAGTTTCTCCGGTTTCACCTGTCTCTGGAGTTTCACCCTCATTGCTTTCAGACGGTTTAACTTCTGGAAGATTGTTTACAACATCGTAATCCTCAATACCATAAACCTTTGTCCACTTACTCTTCTGAGCCTGACCATCAATCTGAACATAAAGTGACGATTTATGCAGAAAGTAATCGCTAGCATTCTTCTGTGTACTCGTATCACTTGTATCCCAATCATATGTATATTTTCTACCACCGTATTTCTTGAAAACCTTAGTTACAAGATCCTGGTATTTTGAAGAATCAGTAACAATAATCTCCTGAGTTGCGATAGGTCCATCAATGATGAATGGTACAAAATCACCAACTGCAGCACTACAAAGCTGAAGCTTGATCATCTCAGGAATATCATTACTACTCTTTCCGAAATAGTTAGAAGAATCATTATGTACATATATCAGATCAGCCTTAGCAATAGCATTAACACAAGTTTGAATTGATGAATCAGAATCCAGCTCGGTAGTGCTGAAAGGCTTATAATCTATGTTCTCCGGCTTCATTTTATCATCAATTGTCTTGTACCCGTTAAATACATATTCAGCAAATACAGTGGCTATATTACCATTATTCATAGCTGAATAATTTGTGCTGGAACTAATCTCAACAATATGAAAATCCTTATCAGAACCATTGATTGAATTCTGAATTATTCTATCAATATTATAAATTGTAACAATATCAATATCAGGATTTGCGCTTACGGTACTTGTACTTTCCTCTCCGTCTCCGTCTGCTGCCATAGTGAACGAAAGAATAGTAACAAATGCGCAAGCTACCAACAGAAGTGATAAAGCTGCCACAAAAATTTTCTTATTATTTTTTCTCATCTGTTATCACCTTCCTTTCTACTTAGGATCAAAGAAGACATAAGAGTTCTTGACATTTGTTATGCCACTTACCGTATATGTCATTTTATTGTCTAAGAACCTGAGTTCAAGTCCGATACTCTGATTCTCAGCATCAACAGTTGCAATGGCTGCACTGTAACATACAGTACCATTCCTCAAATAATTAAGCTTTGATGTATAAAGGCATGCATCCCTCTCTGCTTCACTGCCACTACCAAAGTCTGCATCAAGTTTATCCATATATTCATATGTTTTGGTAATGTAGATTCTGTTTGCATCAAAGATAATTACAGCTGAACAGGTATCCTTTTCCGTTCCTGCCGGAACTGCCTCCCCATCAGCATTTTTACCGTCACTATCATAAGCCGCCTCATATGGAACCTTGTAGTCTACATAAATCCTATATAAATATAGCTTACTGTACTCAGTTTTTGTTACATCATCATTCGTAGAACTACGCTTTAAATACTTATATGAACCATTATTCTTATAAGCATAATCCACAAAGCTCAAGTCATCTGCAATCAATTCAGACTTTTTGGAATACGCAAGTAACTTTGGGGCAGTTCCCGAATAACTTTCACCTGCTGTTTTCTTAGGAAACTCGATCTCTGATCCATCCTCCATAACATAACCTACAATTCTTATGTAAGTGGCCTGCATCAGCATATCGGATATATCATTGTATGTTTCCTGTGCCGAAGTCTGAACAGAGATATCAGCCTCGCTCTTCTTAAGTACCGCTGATTCATGTCCCATAATTGTTACTACCGCTGTAATAAGCAGTGCCAAAACAGCAATCGCAACAATTAACTCAACGAGAGTGAAACCTTTATTCTTTTTCTTTTTAAGAACCAAAATTAATCACCCCCATCACTTCGAACCATGGCTGCCGTTTGCTCTGATATATTTTCTGGCAACGGTCTTACCATTGGTCTTCTTAAACTCATACTCTCCCACACCATATACACATTCACCACGTTTGTTGAAAACTATATACACAGCTTCCGCTCCATTTTTCGGATCATAATCAGTTACTGATGATCCATCAATCAGCTTTCCTGTATATCTGATTCTGACATAACTGGAGAGGTTTCTTCCTTTACCGCCGTTATTAGTTGATGTAGATGTAAAATTGGCGTAAACAGCTGACGCTGTTGTATATCCTGTACACAGATAATACTCATCTCCATCTTTATAAATCTTAATACAGTAAAGAAGATCTTTTTCTGTATCATCCAGTTTACCATTTTTATTAGCATCAACACCCATGCCCTTAGCCTTGGTCTTAAGGGTTGCAACCTCCGAATCAAATACGGTGGCTGCATCCTTAGCCTTGGCTGAATGTATGATATTGACTGAGATTAGTGCCATAGTCGACATAACCGCAACTATAGCAAGTACTATGATCATCTCAACAAGAGAGAAGCCTTTGTTTTTTGAAATAGTTTTTTTCATGCCCACTCTCCTATTCTGAGTTCTTCATCCAATTGCTATACTTAACAACATCTGAATAATCAATAGTATTAATTTTCTTTTCAGTATTATCTCCGGAATTATCATATGCGATAAGTTTAGAGATTAATGTACTCCTATCTGCATCAGTAACATTCTCATCATATGTAATATCCCTCTGATCACAGAGAGTCTTCAGATCTTCAAGAGACATCGAATCATATGCAGATTTATATCCAACAAAGACTCTAAGCACCTTCTCAGCATCAGGGTCTTTTTCTGTCTGAAGCTCAGTTAAGATTGCCTTACATATTTCAGGACTCGCTGAAATAGCTGTAACATCATTAGCGATATAAATCTTTCCG
>DOVJ01000213.1 GCA_003520145.1 Eubacterium sp. | reverse complement strand
ATGCGCACGGATTCGGAAAGGAAATTTGTCTGCTTGCGCAGACCGAATCCGGCGCGCAAGTCTCGCGGTGCGAGACTTGAAATAGAGAAGAAAGGGATAATTATGAAAAAGGCATTTGTAACTAAAGAAAAGATCGAAGAGATAGTAAAAGATTACCCAACACCGTTTCATATCTATGATGAAAAGGGGATAAGAGAGAATGCTAAGAGACTTAAGGAGGCTTTCTCTTGGAATAAGGGATATAAGGAGTTCTTCGCTGTTAAGGCTACTCCGAATCCTTCTCTTATAAGTATCCTTAAGGAATATGGTTGTGGTGTGGATTGTTCATCACTTACAGAGCTTATGCTTGCAAAGGCTATGGGTTTTGCCGGTTCAGATATCATGTTTTCGTCTAATGATACACCGAGGGAGGATTTTGAATATGCCGCTAAGATAGGCGCTACCATCAACCTCGATGATATAACTCATATCGATTATCTTGAGGGCATATGCGGTATCCCTGAGACTATCAGCTGTAGATTCAATCCAGGTGGATTCTTCTCTATCGCTAATTCAATCATGGATAATCCGGGTGATGCCAAGTATGGTATGACAAGAGAGCAGATCATAGAAGCTTATAAGATACTTAAGGTGAAGGGCGCGAAGAAGTTTGGTATTCATGCATTCTTAGCTAGTAACACTGTTACTAACGAGTATTATCCTACACTTGCTAAGATTCTTTTTGAGCTTGCAGTTGAACTTAAGGAGAAGACAGGCGCAGATATCGAATTCATCAATCTTTCCGGTGGTATCGGTATCCCTTATAAGCCGGATGTTGAGCCTAATGATATCATAGCTATAGGCGAGGGCGTTAAGAAAGTCTATGAAGAAGTTCTTGTTAAGAACGGCATGGGAGATGTTGCGATATATACAGAGCTTGGAAGATTCATGATGGGTCCTTACGGTATGCTTATAACTAAAGCCATACATGAGAAGCACACATATAAGGAGTATATCGGTGTGGATGCTTGTGCTGCTAACCTTATGAGACCTGCTATGTATGGTGCTTATCATCATATCACTGTACTCGGCAAGGAGAATGCTCCTCTTACTGAGACTTATGATATAACAGGTTCTCTTTGCGAGAATAACGATAAGTTTGCAATCGATAGAAAGCTTCCTAAGATTGATATGGGCGATTATCTTGCTATTCATGATACGGGTGCTCATGGATTCTCGATGGGATATAATTACAACGGTAAGCTTCGTTCGGCTGAGCTTTTGCTTTGCGAGGATGGCAGTGTGAAGATGATCAGACGTGCGGAGAAGCCATCGGATTATTTTGCAACATTTGACTTTACCGGATTATTTGATGAAGTACTTAAGGAACAGTAATGGCACAGTTTAGAGATATTATTAGAAGACTTGATAAACATAAGGATCTTGAGATGAATCTGCCGTCGTTCGTTAACGAGATGATGGACATGTTTTTTAATCGCGCAATCGTAAGATTTTCTATGGGTTATTATAATCTTAAGGAGAATATCAACGATGGTCTTATCATAAGCGAAGAGGATAAAGAAGCATTTGCAAATGTTGAGAAGATCGTTAGTGCAATTCTTGATTCGACGGATATTGACAGGGAGACTTGTTTTGGCGAACTGGCAAATACACGTACAAGACTCGTTGATTCTATGGAAACACTAACGGCTTATACAGATCGTTTCAAGCTTCATGAATATATGCTTAACAGAGTTGAGGGCAGGTTCAGTGAGGATTTTGATGAGGAATACTACTATAAGCAGTTTAAGAAGGATATACTAAAGTATGTATTCGCTGATAAGAATGAATCAAATCAGAGGCTCAATGAGGTTATATCAGAGCTTCCGATAAGAATCACAAAGAGCAGGTTTTATGAGAATATCATGGGCGCTTTTTCTCTCTACAGAGATTCTGATAAAGCGGCTTTTGATGAATTCGTATATATGTTAAGAAGTGCAGCTACCTTATATGTGCCGAATGGTTTTAAGGATTCGTATAAGGAACTGGGAGAGATCCTTGATAAGGTTGAAGCTTATGATTATAAGGATATAAGCAAAGAAGATTATGAGGAAGCGAGAAATTGTCTGACACTTGCGACTGATAAGCTTAATAGTGAATCTGACAATATCTATGAGCTTATCGAGCTTTACAATGAGTGTATAGTCATACTTCTTTGTTCCCAATATGCGAACAGAATAGATGATGGCGTTAAGAAGCTTGCCACAACTATGGTTGGTGTTATTCGTAAAGAAAAGACCATGAATGATTTTGTGGACAGCTTTGTGGGAATAGAAGGTCTTATAGAGAGTATTACTGAATATGTAGGCGCCGGAGAGCATATACTTGATGATTATATTCATGATGATATATTGGACAGTCTGGTATTAAGACCACAGTTCAATGATCTCATCATATGCAACAGACTTGGAAAGGGCAGTAACTTCGTAAGCCTTGATGTTAAGGAAAGCGAGGATATCGATGATTCGTACATATCAACTGCTTTCGAAAAGCTCGTCAATGAATTCGAAGAGTGCTTTGCCACTAAGCCTGCCATGTATAGAAGAGCTCTCATGTCAGCCGTAATGGGTTATCTGCCACATCATTTTTCTAATCTTGATGAAGTGGAAGAGTATATAGATACTGCGCTTTCTTCTTGCCGGGATGAAGCTGAGAGGAAGGCGTGTGTTGAAGTTATAGGTAGTATGATGAATGCAGTCTGAGTAATCGGCGGAGGAAGGATATGTTTGTCTTTTCGAATAAGTTTTATTATAGCGATGAAGCGAAGAAGAAAAAACATAAGCTTTTGCGCAGGATAAAGCGTGGAAAGCCTTGTTTTGGTGCATATCTTCTGGCTATTCCGACGAATTCTTTCAACATACTTGAGATTATATCAGCTAACGAACTGATACAGCCGCACTATAAGAATTCTTCTGTGGATGTTGTAGGGCTTGCGTGCAGTAAGGATGAAGCGTATGATCTCACGCTTAAGATTGTGGAAGAAGTATATGAAGCTACAGGTGGTTTTGATATATGTATGTATTGTTATAACAGGAGCAGGATGAATATATGATTCATATTATTCTTTCAATCCTTAAGGTGCTCGGAATAATAATACTTGCTATATTAGGAATAATACTTCTTCTGTTGCTTTTGATACTTTTTGTGCCGATATGTTATGACATAAGGGCATCCAAGCATGAGAATATCAACGCAAGGGTGAAGATATTCTGGATTCTTCCGTGGATTTCTTTAGGATTGATATATGAAAAAAAGATAATGCTAAAAGTGAAACTTCTCTTATGGACAATCTACTCTATGGGCTATGATGATGAAGCTCCAAAAAAGAAGAAGAAAGATAAGAAAGAGAAGAAATCTACAGAAAAGAGTGAGAAAGCTTCTTCTGAAGCCTCTGCTGAATCTTCAAAAATAAGCGCTGAAGAGGAGGCAAGGAGAAAGCATGAAGAGGAAAGACTTGCACTTAAGGAAAAGTATAAGTATGCTGTCAGTGCTAATAAGATAGATGACAGTGAAAGAGAAGAATCTAAAAAAGAAAAGAAGACGCTTAAGGAAAGAATAGCTGATCTGAAGGCTAAGATCAAGGGAATAAAAAACAAAATCATATCGATCAAAGATAAGCTTACTGATACAAGTAAGACTGTACATGAAAAGATTACTTATGTATGCGATATGATTAAGGATGAACATAACAAGAAGGCAATAGCCTTGTTGTGGAAGAATATAAAGAAGCTCTTTGTTCACATAATGCCAAAGAAACATAAGATTGATATCGTCTATGGTAATGCTTCTAATCCTGCTACTACGGCAGATGTAACCGGTTATGCAGCAGTTACAAGATCCGTGACTGGTTTAAATATTAAATTGACACCGGTCTTTGATGAAGATATAATAGAAGGAGATGTTGTGCTAAAGGGCAGAATATTCCTGATATTTGTGCTCGTTATAGCGGTTAAGATATTGCTTGATAAAGATTTCAGAAAGATGCTGGATAATTTCACATAGAATATGGAGGTAAAACATGGCTGAAGATAAGCTTAATTCGACAGTAGATACACTTTTGAAGGGAATGGATGGTTTTTTGTCTGCAAAGACAGTCGTTGGTGAAGCAGTTCATATTAACGATACTATAATTCTTCCTCTTATAGATGTTTCCTTTGGTGTTGCGGCTGGAAGCTTTGCTAATGATAATAAAAAGAATAATAGTGCAGGCGGTATGTCTGGAAAGATGTCTCCTAGTGCAGTTATAGTTATACAGAATGGTAATTGTAAGTTGATCAATATCAAAAATCAGGATGCTGCTACTAAGATCATCGATATGGTTCCTGATCTTGTAGATAGATTGACAGGAAAGACAAAGTCTGTAGCCGTAGATGAAGAAGTCGATAAGGCAATCACAGATGTGAAAGAGAAGAAGTAAAGGAGAGTTCTCCATAAGAAAAAATATTTGTAAAATAATGATCACTGGGACACGCTAAGATTTCTATACTCTCGCGTGCATC
>DOVJ01000007.1 GCA_003520145.1 Eubacterium sp. | reverse complement strand
CACAATATCCAAGATAATATCTATTAGCATCATCCTTTTCAACATAAATCCAATGGTCATTATAATATACTACACGCTCATATACATCAAGAGGAAAAAGCGCAGGACACTCATCAGTCGAATGATCACATGCCGGGTCATCACAAGCCGGCCGAAATCCGACCGACTTGTAATCCCACTTAAAAACAGTTCCGCCATTGAATATATACATCATGTCATCCTTCTTCCCGTAGGAAGACCATGATACTATACCCTTTTCTTGTGGAGTCATGTCCATGTCCCATGTAGAAAGAACTCTAGAATCGGTTTTTTTATTATATTGGCTATTTTTTTTTAGATAACACAACAATACATAATACAGCAAACACCACAAGTGTAGCTATCAATCCGATTTTTATAATCTTATTCTTATTCAACATGGTTCCCCTTTTATCAATATCCCTTATTTATCTTCTTCCATCCCTTATCTGGATTCTGGGTATCGTAAACGTAGAAATAAGACTTAGTTATACGATCAACATTGGTAAAGTAATATCTACCGTCATATGCTGCTATACTATCTACTACGCTGTAATCCTTAGGCATATATATGTGATCCACTAAATTACCATCATAATCAAATACTTTAACCTCGCCATCAGGAATCACACCATTTTCATCTGCACTTGCTATCTGTCTCTCTAAAGTATTAATAGCATAAATCCTGTTATCATCAGAAAAAGAAACACCCCATCCTTCATTTTCAAGACGTATTGTTTTATCTCCATCAATA
Source organism: Eubacterium sp. (assembly GCA_003520145.1). Lineage (GTDB taxonomy): Bacteria > Bacillota > Clostridia > Lachnospirales > Lachnospiraceae > UBA9775. Next base: position 7,995 of record DOVJ01000007.1, on the reverse strand, counting down.
AGCATCAATCCATCCTTTTTTTTGGCAATGTATCTATCATCAGATAATAATGTCAGTTCATTCACATCATGAATAGTTGTATAACTCAAATCTTCTTGATTATAGATTCTAAAATCCCAATATCCTATCCATCCTTTTTTACTTAAAGATTTAGGTACATCCACAACGAATCTTTTCTCTTCTTTAACCGGAGACAAATGTACTACCTCATCTTCATCACATAAAAAAATGTTTTGAGAATAATTGCCTCCACTACCTATGAGACTAACATTATACTTCATAAGACATGTTCGTTGTGCGGATTCCCATTCCGAATCTTTCTCAATAACAACACCTGAATTATAGCTAATATATATATATCCATTTACAAAATACATATAAACCAGTGGACCGGCCCCCTGTATATCATCAGATATATCAAGTACTCTTTTTCTATTGTTGCCGTCAAAATCACAATACCCAAGATAACGCCTTTGATTTCCGTCGTTTTCAACAAAAATCCAATGATCATTATAATAACTTACACAAGCATATTTTTCAACAGGAAAACAGGCTGGACATTCATCTCCCATATGGTCACATGCTGGGTCATCACAAGCCGGCCTATATCCAACCGACTTGTAATCCCATTTGAATATCATCCCATTATTAAATATATACATAACATCATTTTTCTTTACAAAAGACGGCCATGATGTTATATCTTTTTTTCGTGGAGTCATATCCATATCCCATGTAGATAAGACTTTCGAATCGGTATTAGGGTTTAGTTTAACCTTACCATCCTTTTTCGAAAAAACCAAAGCACATACAACAACCAACACCATAAGTGATGCTATTAACCCGATTTTTATAATCTTATTCTTATTCAACATGTTTACTCCCGCATCAATATTCCCTATTTATCTTCTTCCATCCCTTATCAGGATTCTGGGTATCATAAACATAGAAATAAGACCTAGTTTTAATATCAACACATGTATAATAATATCTACCATCATATGCCGCCAACATATCCCATTCCCCACAGTCCTTAGGCATATATATATGATCCACAAGATTGCCATCATAATCATATACTCTTACTTCACCATCAGGTATCACAGCATTCTTGTCTGCAATTGCTATATCCCTCTCTTGCATATTAGTTGCATAAATCCTGTTATCATCATAAAAATGATCTGCCCAGTTTTCACCATCAAGACGTATTGTCTTATCTCCATCTACAAGTATCAATCCATCTTTTGTCATAGCAGTATATCTTCCGTTAGGTAATATATGTAGCGCATGAACATCCCGAACTGTTACAAAGCTTTTGTCTTCCTGATTATAGATTCTATAATCCATATATGGCACCCAGCCTTTTAAACTCCTAGTTTCAGGTACATCAACAACGAATCTTTCCTCATCTACAACAGAAGACAGTTGCACTACTTCTCCTTTAACAACATCCAATAAGAATATATTTTGAGAATAATCTTTACCACTACCTATAAGACTAACATCATACTTCATAAGACATGTTCTTACTGCGGATTCAAATTCCAAACCGCCCGAACCATCTGAATCCTTCTCATGAATAACACTGGAATTGTATCCCATATATATATATCCATTTACAAAATCCATATGCACAAGCGGTCCTGTTCCCTGTATATCATCTGATATATCAATTACTCTTTTTCTGTTATTACCGTCAAAATCACAATAGCCAAGATAGTATCTATTATTCTCACCTTTCTCAACGAAAACCCAATGGTCATTATAATATGTCACACCATAGTATCGGGTATTAGGAAAGTAAGCCGGACACTCTTCTCCATTATGCTCACACGCCGGGTCATCACAAGCCGGCCGAAATCCGACCGACTTGTAATCCCACTTGAATATCCTTTCATCATCAACTATATATATAACATCATCTTTCTTTACAAAAGACTGCCATGATGCTATATCCTTTTTTTGTGGAGTCATATCCATATCCCATGTAGATAAGACTTTCGAATCGGTATTAGGGTTTAGCTTAACCTTACCATCCTTTTTTGAAAAAACTAAAGCACATACTACAACCAGCACCATAAGTGATGCTATCAATCCGATTTTTATAATCTTATTCTTATTCAACATGTTCACTCCCGCATCAATAATATAGTCTATACATACCTTCAACAACCGTTAGATATTCATGTTCAGTGATTCTTGCTCTATATGTAGGATATACGGCATAATACTTATATCCAGGGTTACCATAGGAAGTATATTCATAACTTCCAGGCTTAAAGTTACTTTGATAATAGGTTTTATAATGCCATTTTTCTTTCCCGTACTCGTCTTTATAATAAAACTTCAATTCTGCCTCATATTCATCCAATGAATACGAAGGAATAATAATATTAACCTTGGCTCTTGCATCATACCCACCATCACCTACTAATTCAACATGATTACTAATATACTGTACAGCAGGATCATACCAGTTATTCCAATAACTAACTAGCCTAAAAGTTGTCCAATACCCAGGAGTACTAGCCTCCACAACCCTCGTACTTGAAAAACTTACCATTGTTACAGCCGCGCATAATACTGCGGCAAATCGCTTTAATGATTTCCTAATCATAAAAAAAGCCTCCTTTAATTTGATAATAAGTTGACAATCAAAGGAGAAACTGCTACAATATTCTTAGAAGTTAATCCTTCGACCGTGAGCAAGAGGGTTTACAGTTTTCGCAATCTTACACCCTCTTGCTCTTTGTTCTAATCAGCACTGACAGTGACTAGTGTAACATAAGTTTTTTGCATTGTCAAGTGCTTTTTAGAATTTTTTTCCAGCAAAAAAAAAAAAGAAGGAATCAGAACACTCATAAGAGTTCAGATTCCATCTTTTGTGATACTTTTCTATAGAATTATATCTTCTTTAATTTTGCAAATCCCGCAAACATCTTCTTATATCCAGCCTCATCGAATTGAACGCCAACTTCAAAATCCTTAGGTCTCTCTATGATCTCCTTGACAGTTCCCATGCCAAACTTAACATGCGCCACTCTATCCCCTACGCCATAATCAAGCGAGTCTGCCTTAACATTTTTACCAAGCTGATATGGATTAGCAAGTGTCTTCATAGGACTTTTCTTCTTAGTGGCCGAAACCTTAGGTGACGAAGCCATCGCCTTCATAACATCGTTATTTTTCAGAAAATCATGACTAATACCAAGCATATCCGGTGGTACTTCATCCACGAATCTCGATACTTCTGTTCTTATAAACTGTCCCTTGTTAACTCTTTCTTTGGCGTTAGACATATAGAGGTATGTCATGGCTCTTGTTACGCCTACATAAAAGAGTCTTCTCTCCTCTTCTATGTCGGTTGTATCATCTGAATACAGCGACCTCACATGAGGGAACAAGCCCTCTTCAAGACCGACAAGGAAGACAACCTTGAACTCAAGGCCCTTCGAACCATGTATAGTCATGAGATTGACAGTATCTGTGCTTCCGAGATTATCTATATCCGACAGAAGTGATATCTCCTGAAGGAACTCAGCTAAGTTCGGATTCTCTGTGTTAGCATCATAATCAGCCGCTTTCGATAGGAACTCGTTGATATTGTCCATACGTTCAACATATTCTTCCGTAGTCTCACACTCTGTCTTGAGATAATCCTTATAGCCTATCTTCTCTATTATATCTGAAGTGAAGTCCTTGATACTCTTGATCGCACTCGGATCAAACTCTCTCATACTCTCAGCAAAAGAAGCCACCTTAGCTGCGCTTTTGCCAAGTGAAGCTGTTAAAAAAGGATTATCAATCGCTTCTATGATTGAACAATTCTGCTCATTCGCGAATTCAACAAGCTTAGCTACAGTAGTGTCACCTATGCCTCTTTTTGGTATGTTGATGATTCTCTTGATAGACAGATCATCGCTCGAATTGCCGAACATCTTCAGATATGCAAGTACATCCTTAATCTCTTTTCTGGCATAGAAGTTGATGCCACCATATATCTTATAAGGAATGTTGGCTTGTATAAGCTTTTCCTCGAATACTCTCGACTGAAGGTTCGTCCTATAGAGGACAGCCATATCCTTATAATCTATGCCCTTCTCATGCATGCGCCTGATATGGCTAACTACTCCGACTGCCTCATCATTGCCGCCAGCATAACGCATATAGTTAACAGCTATATCTTCATGATTATCGCTCCAGAGCTTCTTAACCTTACGCTCTTTGTTATTAGTTATAACTGCGTTAGCGATATCCAGTATCTTCTGTGTGGAACGATAATTCTGCTCAAGCCTTACCACCTTCGCATCGGGATAATTATCCTCGAATTGAAGTATGTTGTGGATATCCGCACCTCTGAACTTATATATGGACTGATCATCGTCACCCACGACGCACAGATTGCGATTCTTCTGCGCAAGCAGTCTCACTAATTCAAACTGTGCGATATTCGTATCCTGATACTCATCAACCATGATGTACTTAAAGCGATTCTGCCAGTAATCAAGCGCATCCGGATGCTCCTTAAAAAGCTTCACAGTATTCATGATAAGGTCATCAAAGTCCATAGCATTGTTCTTAATCATATATTCCTTATATGCCCTATACACACGAAGAACCTGCTGCTCATAGAAGCTGTTATCCTGTATCACCACATCCTCAGGCTCCGTAAGAGTATTCTTCCACGCGGATATAGTTCCCATAGCGGCCTTTTCTTTCACATATTTCGAATCTATATTCAGTTCCTTAAGAAGATCTCTCATCACAATCTTAACATCATCCGAATCATATATCGAAAATGTATCGGTATACCCAAGCATAGTGCCGAAACGCCTCAGCATACGAACGCACATAGAATGGAATGTGCTGACCCACACATTCTGAGCCGCACCACCAACTATGGAATCCACCCTGTCACGCATAGACTTAGCCGCCTTATTGGTAAATGTTATAGCGAGAATACTGTGTGGTTTCACACCGCAATCATCTATAAGATGTGCTATTCTGTATGTCAGAACTCTGGTCTTTCCAGAGCCTGCACCGGCAAGTATCAAAAGAGGTCCTTCGGTATACATGACCGATTCTAACTGAGGACCATTAAGCGAAATATTCGAAAAATCCATTATCATAACTCCATCTATATCAGTATATCAGTATATCAGTATACAAGTATAAGTATACCATATTCGCACACAAAATTACAATAAAGTATTGATAAGTAGTTTTAAATACTATATAATAGATATATCAATACGATTTTAGGAGGCCATGTATATGGACACTCAAAAAGATAATAACAATTCTCCTGAGGAGATCATACATTCAGTTATTAGAAAACTCTCCAAGCTGAATTATGTTAAGCCAACAGATCTGCCTAACATAGACCTGTATATGGACCAGATAACCACATTTATGGATAGTCACTTAAGCGACATAAAGCGTAACAACGACGACAAGATCCTGACTAAGACCATGATCAACAATTATTCTAAGAACAAGATTTTGCCGCCATCCGATAAGAAGAAGTATTCTAAGGACCACATAATCGTGCTCCTCTTCATATACTACTTCAAGAACATCATGTCCATAACAGATATACAGACTCTGTTGTGGCCTCTCACAGAGAACTTCTTCGATAACAAGAAATCCCTTAACCTCGAAGAGATATACAAGACAGTATTCAAGCTCGAGACCAAGCAGATTGCCGACATCGCAAGATCAATAAGCAAGCAGTTCAAGCTCTCGGAAGAATCCTTCAAGGATATCAAAGACGACGACGAAAGAGAATACCTCCAACTATTCTCCTTCATATGCTTATTAAGTTTTGATATCTTCATCAAGAAGTACATGATAGAATCACTTCTAGACGACTACATATCCAAGAAAGAGAAAAAAACAAAAGAAGATAAGAAGGCTGAGAAGAAAAAAGAAAAATAACGGCTGTAAAAACAATCATTGGGACACGATCTTGACGTGTCCCGATGATTGTTTTTACAGATCTTTATTTCTTTTCATCACCATCGCATATCCATCCTTGCCAAACTTCAAAGAACGATTAACACGACTTATAGTGGCAGTTGACGCACCTGTTTTCTGAGATATCTCGTTAAATGTTTTGTTCATAGTGAGGAGTTTGGCGACCTCATACCTCGATGACATAGCCAATATCTCATTGGCCGTACACAGGTCTTCAAAAAAACAAAAACACTCATCAATATTCTTAAGAGAAAGTATAGCTTCATACAGACTTCTTACTTCCTCAGTGTCCATACTCTTTCCCATATTCAGCTCCTAATCTGTACAGGATAGCCCTGCCCTTTTTGCCATCACGATATATGATACCGATATCTTCTAGAATCTTAAGTATACTGTAAACAGGGACATATACATGCTCGGTTGCCAAAGCATTTTGAAAATCCTTGGCAGTGAATTCATCTCCAAGCGAAAGCGGGATTGCCATAAGGTAATCTTCTATTCTATCGAAGCTTACGACCTCCACTACCTGCCTCGGTATAGTATCATACTTGACAGTCTTATGTCTTGCGCGCTTATTGCTTCCATCGTTATCTGTTCTTATCTCATCAGCGTCAAGTATCACCATATCTATGGAAAAATTCGGATCTCGGATGTATTCACGGATATTGTATAATTCCCAGAATCCATCATAGAAGCTTCCCTTCTTAGGTGACAGCCTTCCCTTGATCAACTCACCGGTCTTTTTATCCATGCGGCTTAGATACTTGTTTCTAATAATAGGATAAACCACCCTAACCTTATAATTCGGTAAAAAGGTGGCTAACTTATCCTTCAAATATGTAAAATTAGATGTTTGAATCTCTGTTATGTGATTCCCGCGCAGAATATCCGCAACATAGCCAGATACAGAAACCTCATGATAATCAGGATCACTCTCATACATGAGTTTCAAAACCGCATGTAGCGTCTTCTCGCTGAGTGTACCCACACCAGCTTCTATCCTCCCGGTTGCCAATACTGCATCTAACGCCTGATGAAGGTCCATATCAGCCTATAACATCCTGCATATCATAGATTCCTGCAGGCTTACCGCTAAGGTACTTAGCTGCAGATACTGCTCCCTTGGCAAATATAGCCTTCGAATATGCTGTATGCTTAAGCTCTATAACTTCATCAAGTCCTGCGAAGAACACTTCATGCTCTCCTACGATAGAACCGCCTCTTACAGCGCTTATACCGATTTCCTTAACATCTCTTTTCTGTCTTACCTGACTTCTGTCATATACATATGTACATCTGTTATCAAGTGCACCGTTAATAGTATCAGCAAGTGCAAGAGCTGTTCCGCTAGGTGCATCAACTTTCTGATTATGATGCTTCTCTACGATTTCTATGTCATAGCCTGCATCATAGAGCTGTCTAGATACATCCTTAAGAAGCTTCATAAGAAGATTGATACCAAGAGACATATTAGCTGAACGAAGGATTGCTACCTTCTTAGATGCCTCTTCCACCTTAGCAAGCTGTTCTTTAGAAAGACCCGTTGTGCAAAGTACAAGTGGAATCTGTCTGTCTACAGCATAATCTATAAGCCCGTCAACAGCACTAGCATTCGAAAAATCGATGATAACATCTGCATCCACAGTACATTCTTTTATGGTAGAATATACAGGATATTCATTGGCAACGCCACCAAAAGGATCGACACCTGCAACTATAGTCACAGCACTATCCTGCTCAACTATACTTGTTATAACTCTTCCCATCTTACCGTTGCATCCATGCATAATAATCTTAACTGCTGCCATATATCCCCCTTAATTATGCTAACAATCCATAGTTCTTCATAGCCTTGATAAGCTTCTCTTCGTTGGCTTTCTCCATAGGTGAAAGTGGTCTTCTAAGAGGTCCTACTTCCTTGCCCATGAGATTCATGGCAGTCTTAACAGGAATAGGATTTACTTCACAGAAAAGTGCATCACACATAGGTATAGCCTCAAGCTGAAGCTTAGCTGCACG
>DOVJ01000036.1 GCA_003520145.1 Eubacterium sp. | reverse complement strand
ACTGATATCGAGATGCCTCTTATGGACGGACACAGGCTTACTAAGCTTGTTAAGGATGATCCTGAACTTAATCATATCCCTATCATCATATTCTCTTCTCTTATCAACGACGATATGAAGCGTAAGGGTAAGAGACTCGGTGCTGATGTTCAGCTTTCTAAGCCGGAGATAGGTCTTTTGGTTGGTGAGATAGATAAACTTCTTGATTATAAGAATTGATTAGCAGGTTTTTGATATGGGTGACAATAATTCTGATGAATTCAATACTGTGCTCCATGATCTGATCGAGGATGCGAAGGATGACCTCTCTGTGGAGGCTGTTTCGAGTGCTGCGGCAGGTCTTAGCGAGGATGAATTAAGGCGTCTTAGCAGTATGGAACAACAACATAATATAGATGATGAGACGGCCGATTCGCTTGTGAGCGATGATTGGTTTGATAGTGTGCTGTCTGAAAACGCCAGTCTTTCGTCAGGTATTGAACCTATCAGTGTTCCTGCGCCTGAATCTAAGCCAGTGGAAGAAGTTACAGTTCCTAGCAAGAAGAAGGATAAGAAGAACAAGAAGAAGCGCAAGTCTATATTCAGCAGATTCAAGAAGAAGAATCCTCTGAAGGATGATTATGGTGACGAAGATATGTACGCGCCGCTTATTCAGGATGATTCTAAGAAAAGCGATACTGATGGTCTGATCGACGCGGAAGTGTCTGAGTCGCTTAATAAGATCACGGATGAACTTGGTATAGGTCTTGATAAGGAAGATTCCGATGTTCTTGCTGATGTTATATCGGATGTTGCTGGCTCTATAACCAGTGCAGAAGAAAATGTTGCAACAGAAGAAACTGTTGCAACAGAAGAAACTGTTGCTGCAGACGAGGCTTCAGCTGTTGCTGAACCAGAAGGTAATTCTAAGAAAAAATCAAAGAAGAAAAAGAAAGCTTCAAAAGAAAAGAAGGATAAGAAGAAACTTAAGGATCGAATCAATGATATATTCTTCGAGGAGATGGTTGAGCCTGAGATAGGTAAGAAGGACGAAAACCAGACAATCCTCGACGAGATGTATGCCGATGAGGGCAAGGACTCAGGTGGCAAGAAGAAGAAAGTTAAGGGAAAAAAGCCTAAGAAGGGCAAGAAGGGCGCTAAGGAAGGTGCCGATGGCGAAGAGGCATCAGAAGAGAAGCCTAAGAAGGAAAAGAAGAAGAAAGAGAAGAAACCTAAGAAGCCGAAGGAACCTGTGAATCCAGCAGACCTTGTGAAGTTTAAGCCGGTGAAGGTCATAGTCTTCATAACATTTGTGGCTGCGGTTGTTATAGGAGTTCTTGTGTGGACGGAGGCATTTAACTACTATGTGGATGTGACGGATGCTAAGAAGTACTATAAGAGCGGTAATTATGAGGCTGCTTATGAGATCGTATCGGGGCGTGATATGAAGAAGAAGGATGAGCAGTTTGCTCAGAGGTTAAGGCAGATCATGGTTGTGAAGAAGCAGTATAATTCATATTATCAGTATGAGACTCTTGGAGATGATCTTAAGGCTCTTGATTCGCTTCTTAAGGGCGTCAGGATTCACAATGAGAATCTTGAGGACGATAAGAAGCTTGGCGTGTATGACGAGACTTCAAAGATATATCAGGATATTCTGGCTATTCTTTCTGATGAGTATATGATCGGTGAGGAAGATGCTATGAATTACTCTAGGATAGAGAATTATATGCAGTATTATGAGATTCTTAAGGTCTATGGCGGTACTGTTGAAGATGATGTGAAATAGGAGGAATTATACCGTGATAGGTGTAATAGATTATGATGCAGGTAATATCATGAGCGTTGTTAAGGCTTTGGAAAGCTTAGGTCAGGAAGTAGTTGTAACAAGGGATGCTGACAAGATCATGTCGTGTGATAGAGTTATCCTGCCGGGTGTAGGCAGCTTCGGCGATGCGATGAATAAGCTAGGAGAATATGATCTTATTAAGGTTATCAAGGACTATGTAGCGACTGGAAAGCCCTTTTTGGGAATATGCTTGGGACTTCAGCTGATGTTTGAGGAAAGCGAAGAAAGTCCTGGTGTAGAGGGTCTTGGGCTCCTTGAAGGTAAGATCAAGTACATCGATGCTAAGGGACTTAAGATTCCGCATATGGGCTGGAATTCGCTTGAATTCCCTAAAAAGAGCAGGCTTTTTGCGGGGATTCCTAAGGATAGTTTCGTGTACTTTGTACACTCTTATTACCTGGAAGCTAAGAATCTGTCTGATGTGGCTGCTACCTGTGAATATGGTGTTCATATTCATGCTGCTGTTGAGCACGGCAATATATGTGCCACACAGTTCCATCCAGAAAAGAGCAGTGAAGTGGGACTTAAGATACTTGAGAATTTTACTAAGATGGAGTGATATATGTATACTAAGAGGATCATACCTTGTCTCGATTGTAAGGATGGCAGGGTTGTCAAGGGTACGAATTTTGTTGATCTGAAGGACGCAGGAGATCCTGTTGAGGTTGCTAAGATATATGATAAGTCAGGTGCCGATGAGCTTGTTTTCCTAGACATAACAGCATCGAGTGATGGAAGAAATACTACTGTTGATCTTGTAAGAAAGGTTGCAGAACAAGTGTTTATTCCCTTCACAGTTGGCGGTGGAATCCGAACTATAGAAGACTTCAAGCTTCTCCTTAGAGAAGGTGCGGATAAGGTATCGATTAATTCGGCAGCTATCATGAATCCGACTCTTATAAGTGATGCGGCTTATAAGTTCGGCAGTCAGTGCGTGGTTGTTGCTATAGATGCAAGAAGAACTTCAGACGGTCACTGGACTGTGTATAAAAATGGCGGCAGGGTGGATATGCACATGGATGCTGTTGAGTGGGCTATGAAGGCATGTGAACTTGGCGCCGGTGAGATCCTTCTTACTAGCATGGACTGTGATGGTACTAAGGCCGGATATGATAATGAGCTTAATAAAGCTATAGCTTCTAACGTGAACATACCGGTTATCGCATCAGGCGGTGCAGGTAATATGTCGCACTTTTACGATGCATTTACCGAAGGTGAGGCTGACGCTTGCCTGGCAGCTTCTCTTTTCCACTATAAGGAACTTGAGATCAAAGAACTAAAGACTTATCTTCGAGATAAGGGAATATCGGTGAGATTATGATAAGTGTGCCAATAGAATGGTCTAAGGCCTTCGCAGGAAGGATATCTTCCTATGAAGGTCTTTTTGAAAGAGCCGAGAAAGAATATGCTTCTTGTGTGGTATACCCGCCGAAGGATAAGCTCTTTGCAGCGCTTGAGTTAGTTGCACCAAAGGATGTACGGGTCGTCATAATAGGGCAGGACCCTTATCATGAGAAGGGGCAGGCAATGGGAGTGGCATTTGGTGTGCCGCATGAGTGCAAGCTTCCGCCTTCGCTTCGAAATATAAAAAAAGAGATTGAGTCTGAATATGGAATGGGGAGATTTGATCAGACTCTTGAATACTGGTGTAAGCAGGGTGTGCTGCTTCTTAATACTTCGCTGATGGTAAGAGAAGGCGAGGCGATGTCTCTTGCGAATATGGGTTGGGACGAATTCGTCGATGATGTCATAAGGATCACCGACTCGCTTGAAAAGCCTGTCGTATATATGCTATGGGGGAAACACGCTATAGCAAAGAAGAAGCTTCTTGCTAATAAGGGACACTTGGTTCTTGAAAGTGCGCATCCAAGCCCTCTGTCGGCTAGCAGAGGTTTCTTTGGCAATGGTCACTTCAAAAAGTGTAATGAATTCTTAGAGGCGCAGGGTGAGGCGCCTATTCAGTGGATGGAGGAAGAAGATGCCTAGAGTATCGGTTAAAGAGAATAAGAATATATACTTCAGAAAGAGGGAAGAGTTAGGTCTTACGAGAGCACAGGCTTCTGAGCTTCTTGAGACTATACCTCCTGAGAAACTTGAAAAGATAGAGAATGAAAGATGTGAAGTTCAGCCTTATGATGTGCTTCTGATGGCTGATAAGTACAAGGACCCTAAGCTTTGTAATTATTATTGTTCCAACGAGTGTCCTATAGGTAAGCGTTATGTTCCTGAGGTGGTTATATCAGACCTTCCGAATATAGTTCTTCGCATGCTTTCAAGTCTTAATTCGGTACAGAAAAGTCGTGACAGACTTATAGATATAACTGCTGATGGTATGATAGATGGTGACGAGATAGAGGATTTTGTACAGATAAGAGATGATCTCGAGAAGATATCCATGACTGTTGAATCTCTTCAGCTTTGGTCAGAACAGATGCTTGCAGACGGTAAGATCGACAGAGAACGCTATGAAGAGTGTCTTCGAAAAAGGGAAAAATAACACTGGTTATTTTGCTGTTTTTGTTATTTATCTTAGAATAACGGATGTTATAATTGAATCATAATGAACAACGAAATATGGATTGTAAGAGGAGGATGTGGATATGTTAAACAATTCAAAGATCATCGATGTTAATCCTGAAAAAGGAAAGGGCGGTAAGATCGCAGCTATCGTAGCAGTTTGCGTTATTGTCTTCATACTTATAGGCAATTGTGTAGCTATCGTTCCTGCGGGATGTACAGGCGTTAAGACTACATTTGGAAAGGTTAATGAGAAGGGCTTAGAGGAAGGCTTCCATCTAAAGGTGCCTATCGCACAGGATGTTATAATCATCTCTAACAAGATTCAGGTTTATTCAGCTGATGCAAGCTCTGTATCTAAGGATCTTCAGAGTATCAACGCTAAGGTGGCTGTTAACTATCGTGTAAACAGCGGTTCTTCAGCAAGTGTATATAAGAATATCGGCGAGGATTATCAGACCGTTCTTCTTATGCCAAATGTACAGGAGTCTATGAAGTCTGTGTGTGCAAAGTACACAGCTGAGCAGCTTATCTCTCTTCGTGCTCAGGTAGGCGATGAGATCAAGGATGAACTTACAGCTAAGCTTTCAAGCTATGGAATCCAGATAGAAAAGTTCAATATGGTTAACTTTGAATTCTCTAAGGAATTCGATAAGGCCATAGAAGAAAAGCAGGTTGCAGAGCAGAATCTTATCAAAACTAAGACAGAGCAGGAGCAGGCTTTGATCATAGCTAAGACTGAGGCTGAGAAGCAGGTTATATCTGCAGAGGCAGAAGCTAAGGCTATCAAGGCTAGAGCAGAGGCTCAGGCAGAAGCAAACAGGATCATCAACGAATCCCTCAATACTAACCTCATTAATTATGAGATGATCAAGAAGTGGGACGGTGTTCTTCCTAAGGTTTCATCGAGCGCTAATCCGCTTATATCATTAGATCTTAATGATACAGCAGTAACACAGTAGAAAGTAGGGCTTTGCGAGAAAATCGCAATAGCCCTTGCTTTGATATACAGCCTTGCGGCAGAAAGGACGATGCTTATGAGAATGGTGGATATTATCGAAAAAAAGAAGTATGGCAATGCGCTTAGTGATGAGGAGATCAGATTCTTCGTGAAGGGTTATACTGCCTCTGAGATACCTGATTATCAGACTTCAGCTCTTCTTATGGCTATATACTTCAACGGTATGGATGAAAGGGAGATAACTACTCTTACTCTTGCGATGGCAGAGTCCGGAGATATGCTTGATCTGTCTGCTATAGAGGGCGTGAAGGCTGATAAGCACTCGACGGGCGGCGTAGGAGATAAGATAAGCCTGATACTTGCGCCTATGATCGCATCCTTAGGTGTTCCTATGGCGAAGATGAGCGGCAGAGGCTTAGGTCATACCGGCGGCACTATAGATAAGCTTGAGAGTATACCGGGATTTACAACTGCTCTTGATACGAAGGATTTTGTGGATCAGGTCAATAGTATCAAGATTGCTATAGCGGGTCAGACAGGTAACCTTGCGCCTGCCGATAAGAAGCTCTATGCGCTCAGGGACGTAACGGGAACCGTGGACTCGATTCCTCTCATAGCTAGCAGTATCATGAGCAAGAAGTTAGCGGCTGGCGCTGACGTCATAGTTCTCGATGTCAAATGTGGTGACGGCGCATTTATGAAGAAGGAAGAGGACGCTTTGAAGCTTGCTAAAACTATGGTTTCTATAGGTAATCTTGCTGGAAGAAAGACGGTAGCTGTCATAAGCGATATGGACAGAGTGCTTGGGCGCTGCGTTGGAAACAGTGTGGAGGTTATGGAAGCGATAGATGTCCTTAAGGGTGATTATAAGGGCGAGCTTCTTGATCTTACGTTGGCTCTTGGCGCAAAGATACTTCTGCTGACTGGAAGGTGTAAGAGCGAGGGTGATGGACTTATGCTTCTCAGAGCCAGTATAGAAACCGGAAAGGCTATAGAGAAGTTCAGAGAGTGGGTCAAGGCTCAGCATGGAGATGCGAGAGTGGCTGATGATAAGTCGCTTTTGCCTCTTGGAAAGTGCGTAGGCGAGGTGGTTGCTTCAAAGGACGGTTATATAAAGGGTTTTGTATCGTCTGATATCGGTCATGCGGTCATGCTTCTTGGCGGTGGCAGAAGTGTTAAGGAAGATGTGATAGATCCTGGAGCAGGTGTGATCCTTCAGAAGAAAGAAGGCGACAGAGTAAGCAAAGGAGATGTGATCGCTGTATGCTATTCTTCCGATGAGAAGAAGCTTAGTGATGGCATGGCTGCTATGGCTGATGCTGTTTTGTATACAGATAGTGCAGTTGAGATCAAAGATATAGTTATGGGAGTAGTAGATGGAGATTAAGAAAACTTGTTATGAACATATATCGGGTAGTGACTCTCTTGCGCTTTCTTGTATGAGAATAGAGCCTGTAGACAAGGATAAGGTCATAGGTGTAGTACAGTTAGTTCATGGTATGTGTGAGTATAAAGAGCGCTATGAGGACTTCATGAATTATCTTGCAGGCTTTGGTTATATCTGTGTGATACACGATCATAGAGGACATGGCAAGAGTGTTAAGGATCCATCAGATCTTGGATTTATGTACGAGGGTGGTTATAAGGCTCTTATAGAGGATGTTCATGAAGTGCTTGTGGAAACCAAAGCTTATGTTACACAGATCCTGCCTGATAAGAAACTACCTGTAACTATGCTTGGCCACAGCATGGGCTCTATGATTGTAAGGTGTTTTATAAGAGAATATGATGATGAGATAGATAAACTTGTTGTCATGGGATGCCCTTCTAAACTGAAGGGGATGAAAGCGGGCTTGAAGTTTCTTGAGTTATCTGCGAAGAAAAAAGGTGAGCGGTCAAGGTTTAAACTTGCTGATGACCTTGTCATGAACAATACTTACGAAAAGAGATTCAAATCGGAGCGTATAAAGCATGCCTGGGTTAATTCTGATCGTGCGATGGTTGTTAAGTATAACGCTGATCCTCTGTGTAACTATACGTTCACACTGAATGGATATGTGAACCTTGTTAAGCTTAGTATGCTTACTTATACGGATGGCGGTTACGCGATTAAAAGCCCGAATCTTCCTATCAAGTTCTTTTCAGGACTTGATGACCCTTGCGGTATCTCGAAGCAGGATATATATAAGGCGATGATGCTTCTTAAGAAGCAGGGATATGTAAATGTTCGCGGAAAGCTCTACCCGCACATGAGGCATGAGATTCTCAACGAGCCAAAGCATATGAAGGTGTATGAGGATATACTTAAGTTCATCGAGAATGGAGATAATGTATGAATGGCAGATATGTGATGGCTCTGGATGCGGGGACTACATCCGTAAGAGCTATCATATTCAATGAAAACAGCGAGATAATAAGCATCGCAAGGCGTGAGATCACGCAGGTTTATCCTGTGTCCGGGTGGGTTGAACACGACCCGATGGAGATATGGTCATCTGTCCCTGCGGTTGCCATAGAGGCTATGGTCAAGGCGTCCATATCGCCACAGGATATAGATTCGATTGGTATCACCAATCAGCGTGAAACTGTTGTCGTGTGGGATAAGAATACAGGTATGCCTGTGTATAACGCTATAGTCTGGCAGTGTAGAAGAACTGCCGCCTACTGCGATGAAATCGCTGATAAAAAAGAATATATAAGGCAGAAGACAGGGCTTATACTTGATCCATACTTCTCAGCGACGAAGATAAGGTGGATTCTTGACCATGTGGATGGTGCCCGTGAAAGAGCAGAAAGCGGAGAACTTGTTTTCGGAACGATAGAGACATGGCTTGTGTGGAAGCTTACAAAGGGTCGGGTTCACGTAAGTGATTATAGCAACGCATCAAGAACGATGCTCTTTAATATACACAGCCTTAACTGGGACGATGAACTCCTTGATTTCTTCGGGATTCCGAAGAGCATGGTTCCTAAGCTTGTGCCTAACAGCGGTGTTCTTGGTGTGACTGATGCCGAGTATCTCGGAGCTAACATAAGGATAGGCGGCTGTGCCGGTGATCAGCAGGCTGCGCTTTTTGGGCAGGGCTGTATGGAAGTCGGAGATCTCAAGAATACATACGGAACAGGGTGTTTTCTTCTTATGAGTACAGGTGATCAGATAGTGGATTCCAAGTCAGGACTCCTCTCGACGGTTGCCTGGGTTATAGATGGTAAGGCTACTTATGCACTTGAAGGTTCGGTGTTCATGGGAGGCGCGATAATCCAGTGGCTTAGGGATGAGCTCGGTATAATACACGATGCCGCTCAGTCTTATGAATATGCGATGAAAGTAAAAAACTGTGAAGGATGTTATGTGGTGCCTGCATTTACCGGACTTGGGGCGCCGTACTGGCAGCCGAATGCAAAGGGAATCATAATGGGACTTTCCAGAAAGATAGGAAAGTACCACATAGTGAGGGCTGCGCTTGATTCCATAGCTTATCAGGTCAATGACGTGGTCGTAGCCATGGAGCAGGATATGGGCAGGACGGTTAAGTCTTTTAGGGCTGATGGAGGCGCAAGTGATAACGATTATCTCATGCAGATGCAGGCTGATATAAGCAGTATAGCAGTGAGGCGCGCCGGATGTATAGAGACGACGGCTCTTGGCGCTGCATATATGGCGGGACTTGCAACGGGCTTTTGGAAATGTACCGAAGAGATCATAAAAAAACGCGAGAACGGTAAGCTTTATGAGCCGGTCATGAGTGCGGATGAACGAAAAATACTATTAGGAGGGTGGCATGAGGCAATCAGTCTCTTGGTGCCGGAAAAAAGATGCTAAAGTACTTTGTCATATACATGATTCTTGTGAATATAGCGGGGTTTGCGACCTATGCAATGGGGCTTAAGCTCAACATACTCGCGATCCTCGGCGGTTGTTATGGAATGCTTATAGCGTGCCTTATGTATGATAAAAAAGCTGTTAAGGAAAACATGATGACACGAGTGTACATCATATGCATGTCTGTTATATATCTTCTTGTTCTGGTTATATTCATACTGTTGAAAAAAGACAGTATAAACCTGAATATCGTGAAGGTATTTGGCAGGCACAAGATATTCCTGTGGTATCTTCTTGTGATCAATATCATAACTATGCTTATGTATGGGCTTGATAAGCTTAAGGCAATATATGACAAAAGAAGGATCAGCATCGTGACACTTCTAAGCTTTGCGATGGCAGGTGGAAGCGTAGGCGCTCTACTTGGAATGTACGCCTTCAGACACAAGACGAAGAAGGATTACTTCGCGGTTGGTGTGCCTCTGATACTTGTAATGCATGTGGTTGTTTTGATTTTTCTTGACATTGTATGGGGTTAATGGTATATATAAATTAGAGTAATGTGTTCTAATGTCTGATAAGACAAGGGGGTGACATCATGTCTCTTAGTACAATTGCGACACAAGCGATACCTGTTACCATGGATGTGGCCACAATCAATCATGCTGCTACCGTCAGAGGTGATGCTGCTGCTTCGACAGCGACTGCTCAGGTTGACAAGACTGCCCAGCAGAACAGCACCGAGGTAGTGAAGAAAGATGATGCCATACTTGGAAACAAGAAGTTCGATGCGCGGGAGAAGGGCTCTAACGAGTACGTAGCTTCCCGTGATAAGAAGGAAAAGAAGAAGAAGGATGAAGAGGATGAAGGAAGGGTGGTCCTTAAGACAAGAGGGTCTAACTTCGACATCAAGGTTTGAGAGATGGATTTTGTGGAGATATGCCTCATAATAGCGGGCATCGTATGTATAATAGCGAGTTTTGTTTTTTCCGGTATATATAAGACCGATGAGAAGACAGAAGATGTAGCGAAGGCTTCGCTTAGTAAGGCCGATATGGATGAACTTAAGGCGAAGATTGACAGCATGATGAATGAGCGTGTCGAGGATGCGCTTGACAAGACCGAGATATCTATGGAGAAGCTCTCTAACGCCAAGATCATGGCAATCAGTGAGTACTCGGATACAGTTCTAAGTCAGATCAAGACGAATCATGAAGAGGTTATGTTCCTCTATGATATGCTAAACAGCAAGGCTGATTCTCTTAAGAAGATGCCGGTTGCCGTTCCTGTTTCAAATGTTTCGGCAGAAGCAGCTTCTGTAGCAGCGCCCAATGTTGTGAC
>DOVJ01000047.1 GCA_003520145.1 Eubacterium sp. | reverse complement strand
GCAGATAATGTTTTCTTGTCACCATATTTCATATGATTTAGCTTTTTCAGCTTCTTTTCAATCTGCTTCTGTTCTTTGGTCAAAGCATTATTTTCTTCTTTTTCCGTATTAAATATTTTGCCAAAAAACGACATATTTTATATTCCTCCCAATATTGACTCTGCATCGCTACACTTTTCTTTAGTGACATCCTCCCCCGCCTAAAGTGGGCAATCCCACGCTCTGACAGCGAATTACTTCAGATGTTCAAACCATAATCATTATACTATTTTCTCATCATCAGTTCAAGCCTGTATATTTATAAAAATGCGCTTTTTTTGAAAGGAAATCCATCAACCACAGCCTTTACTAACCAAATATGCCACTTTTAAGAATTTCCTCCAAAGCAGAAACTGCCACATCATACGAAACAGGTTCAAAAAGTAACGAAGTAGTTATTGTATCATAATCTTCTTTATAGACTTTCTGATCAATTATTTCACGCAATACAGCATTCACATTTATTCCATCCTGCACCGAAAGACACATCTTATGTGATCTTCGTTCGTTGCCAACAGACTGTGCAAGAGATTTCACTGTATCGTTAACGATAACTATCTTAGACAATTTGTAGATATCATATATATGTCGCGAATGTTCAGTAATACTATTCAAAAGGTAATAATCTGCCAATGCATATAATTTGTCAATCAGCGTACGCTCAGCAGTCTGCACATTCAACTCAAATGGTTGTAAACTGTATTGATCTATATAATTGTCATACCCATTTTCATGAAGGTATTGATATATTAGATTATCTGCTAACATTATTTTTGTTGGGTAAGTCCTTTGATAAATAGCCGTTTCTACTATAAGCTGTTCTTTTAGATAAAATGCAGAAAGTGAAGAAGGATAATCTATGATATAACGATTATAATCACGACGACTTTTTATTGCATCGGCATTAGTTAATTCAAACCCTAAATCATCGATTACTCGAATAATACTTGATTTAAGCTGTTTTCTCTTACCTTCAGATGGTTTTAAAACAGACTGTATATTCAAATCAATATCTTCAGAAAAACGCTTAATAATGTGATAACACTTCGAAAGTGATGTCCCACCTTTAAAAACAATATCCGGCATAACAGTAGCTATTTTCTTCAGACTCATCATGCAACATAATATATCACCCCACTTTCTATTAGATTACGCATAGTCTTATCAGGGAAAAAAGGCGCGTATCTAGTAACATATTCCTGAGAGA
The DNA here is from genome assembly GCA_003520145.1 of Eubacterium sp. Taxonomy (GTDB): domain Bacteria; phylum Bacillota; class Clostridia; order Lachnospirales; family Lachnospiraceae; genus UBA9775. The sequence goes on along the minus strand of DOVJ01000047.1, from coordinate 4,194 downwards.
CTTTATATTCTTTAATCCAATTTCTTATAACACTTTTTCTATCATCATCAAAAAAATCTGCCGGAACACTATTCATCATCTCAAGAAACTGCAAGACATATATATTATCATCATCTATTTCAACCCTTGACTTACGCAAAACCACCTCTTGATCTCCCACTTTTACTTTGCGATACTTTGAATTCTCATTATTCGTTTGTATCTCAGGAATATTGGTCATCTGAGTAGAAAGTCCCATCTGTTGCAACGCCATAATTCCAGTATAAAATCCTATCCTTTTACCATTCTCAGACAAATACTTTCGCTCTATAATCTTATTAGGATTCAGAACACTGTCACCAAACGGCGTTTTAACAGGGACATAATAGATACCTCTATCATATCGTATTATCTTACCAATCTCACACATCTTAGCAAGTTCTTTTTTTACCCAGATATCAGAATAATCCTCATAAGAAATCTCCGAAAGAAATATAGGCTCATTCGGTCCAAATATTTCAACAAGATAATCAATCAACATACTCTACACCTCCTTTACTATACCGAAATAATTATACTATATTTAACCTAACAAGTCAATATTAATATATTCAATCAGATAAAAACCAGCCCCAGGTTCGCAAAACCTGAGGCTGGCCACAACAAATAAAATAAGGGAGGTAACTATGTAACAACTTATCACACATAGCCATTGAACATCATGCCACTATAGGCACTGCTTTCATACGGTATATTGACCGTATGATTAGGATTCTTGTAGGCAACTATGAGCCTGTTGGCATAAGCCATAGGATCTATGACAGCATTGTCTGCTTTATCCTGCAGAGAATCGGAGAAGCTCTTTAGTTCTGTAAGGGTGTTATTGATGCTTCCGTCCACACTCTTCATATCTATCACGCTCTTGTTGACTGACATATAGCCGTCCTCATCTATCTCAAGACCGTTATTCGACAGAGTATTCTTATAGGCAGCTACCACACCAGCGAAGTCCTTATAGAGCTTCTCAGTGCTGCCAGGAGGCTTCGCATCATCCTTAGATAAGCCTATCACCGAATTGAAACCGGAAGCGATATTGTTGAGATTATCGATCATCGCCTCAGTGTCCTTCTTAAGCCCTATGATAACAGGCTCATCGCTCACGCTCTTAAGCTTGATATCGTATAACTTACCCAAGGTGAACTCGTTGGAAGTAGAACTCTTGAGATCACCGCCAACCGTAAACTGCGCATCCTTAGCATATGTAGTAACACTGTCTATACCAAGCGCCGCCACAGCGCCCTCTTTCTCTTCAGATATGACAAATACCTTCTCGTTGCCATCCACTGTACCTGTAGTGTTAGAAGTGATAACAAGCGACGTGTTGCCATTCTCATCAGTGTTCACACCAGCAACCATGCCAATATTGGACTTATTCACAAGACGCGCAAGCTTATCCTGGACTTCCTTGTTGGTCTCGCCGACGCCGACAGTGAACTGGAATTCATAAGCAACCTTACTTATGTCCACATCAAAGCTATACTTGCCAGGCTTCAGTACCTTACCATCAGGATTCAGGTACTTGCCCGTATTAACCTGCGGCAGAGCAAGCTGCTTAACGCCTATCGACAGAGTCTTATCATCCTTAGTGGCTTCGCCGATATACTTGACCTCAAGCACATCCGGATCACTCGAATAAGCGTTCTTTCTGAAATCATCCGCGGCATCATCGCGAACTTCTTCGAGGATGTTGCTAAGTGACAAAGCATTTTCCTTAACATCAATTGCAAATTTTTGAGCTGCATCCGATAGATCGACCTTATACACAGGGGCTTTACTGTTAGAATGCAGGATATCATTATAACGATCTTTGAGTTCACTCTTCTTATGAGAGTCATACTTCGACACAGTACGATTGTTGCCGTAGGTCGACATATAGTAAGAATATACGCTACTAATCATAACAGTTCACCTCCTTGTCTGTATATGATCAAAGAAAGTATAAGTCCATTTATACTTAATATCATATTAGCATACTTGCTTAAAAAAGTCAAGTGCCACCGTGCATTATGTAATATGCACTGTGACACTTCACCTCATGAAACCACTATATATGCCGTCAACCAAGCCACATTCGTACCATATCTAGTTACTAAAAAAATGCCCAAAATGTTACGAAAAACTTTGTGAATTATGCACAATATATCTCTTTTCTTTTCCTCTTCCCAATACCTCGATAAGTCCCATATCACGCATTCTTTTAGTCAGTTCAAATCCCCTCGTACGTTTAACACCAAGTAAATTCTGTATCTCTTCATCAGAAATAGAGCCATTATCCTCTATATACACCAGAATTTCTTTCATCTGAGGACTTATACCTTTTTGTTCACTCACATCCCCGGTTTTCACATCAACTTCACTATTCATATTCGGTAAAACCATTTTAAATGTATTGCCAGTAACCTCAATTCGTGGCTGCCTTGAATAGTTTTTGTACAATGAGAATATCTTTCTGATACCTGTACCATACGACTCAATCAAATGCAGACGTCGAAACATCTCAGCTATAGTCTTATTTCTCGGTTGTGATATGCCAGTCTTGATATCATCAACAGTTAGGCCAGGCATAAGCCCTCCTATCGAGATAAACTCAATCTCATTATCAGTAACATTTATAATTATACTGCCACTATAACTGTAATCACGATGAATGACAGCGTTGAGCAATGCTTCACGAAGAGCTCCTTCAGGATAATCAGTTTTTTCGATTCTCTCTAATCCGGAAAAAACAGCCTTAGTCCTGTTGCAAAGCATAAGATACCGAAATGCACTTTCTAACTGCTCTAATATCGAACCAGAAAACTCCTGACTATCTCTGAATACAGTTTTATCTTCATCGCCAAAAACCGCTATCTTTATGGTATGACCACACTGATCTGATATAAGTAATCCCGTATTAGTAAACAACTTATCCGCCTGTGTTATTCCAAGTATGCCAAACTTAACCTCAGAAAACTCAACTCCATGTTTTTCAAATACACGTGCTGCTTCTTTGAAAGTAAGGTCCTGTCTTATTGATCTCATACTTTCATAAACATCACCATCACTCTGTTTTATAAACTGACGAATAAGTTCTGGCGATGCAGGTGCCGAAGAAGCACCCTGGCGCACATATACGCCACTCGGTTTAAGCCCTTTTGACTTTAGATAATACGGTTTATTCGCGCCTTCACTAACAGTTATACGAATAGTATTATTATCTTGAACTGTATACTTCACAAACATAGTTACATCCGGCATTATCACATCACGAACTCCATTGGTTATACGAATATATTCATCATCAAAATCCTTAAGCCCCACTGGGTTGCCGTCATCATCATATCCAACAAATATGGTTCCGCCATCCGCATTGGCAAATGCAATCACTTCTTTATATATCTGCTCAGTAAAACAAGCTTTGAATTCTATATTCTCATCCTCTCTGCCCATAGCACAAACCACCTTTCTTTTTTATAATTTTATCACCGAATATTCACTTTGTCAACCGAATATTCGGTTTATTCACCGAACATTCGCTTAATCCATTCCCAAAAGTCGAATATTCGCCTCTAATAACCCCTTCCTACACTTTGCTAAGAAGAAGGAATCTTCTCCGACTGAAATAAAAAATAGGGCTGTTTTCACAGCCCCATTCACATATCACATATCACATATCTAGATCAGTAATTCTCAGCACTTACTTCAAAGTATGCCTTCGGATGAGCACATACAGGACAAACCTCAGGTGCCTTCTCGCCTACAACCACATGTCCACAGTTGCGGCACTCCCATACCTTAACCGAGCTCTTCTTGAATACTTCATCCATCTCGATGTTCTTGAGCAAAGCTCTATAGCGCTCCTCATGGCGCTTCTCGATAGCGCCTACCATCCTGAACTTAGCAGCCAAAGCCTTAAAGCCTTCTTCTTCAGCAACCTTCGCAAACTCCTCATACATATCTGTCCACTCGAAGTTCTCGCCTTCTGCTGCAGCCTTAAGATTATCTACAGTATCACCTATACCGTCAAGTTCCTTAAACCAAATCTTAGCATGCTCCTTCTCGTTATCAGCTGTCTGCAAGAAGATCGCAGCGATCTGCTCAAAGCCTTCCTTCTTAGCCTTAGAAGCAAAGTATGTATACTTGTTCCTTGCCTGTGATTCTCCTGCAAAAGCAGCC
>DOVJ01000239.1 GCA_003520145.1 Eubacterium sp. | reverse complement strand
AGTATCAGGAAGAAAAATAATATATCAGCAGTATATATATATCATGCTTAACAAGCCTTCAGGATACTTAAGTGCTAACGAAGACAAGCGTGATAAGACTGTGTTTGACCTTATAGAAAGTGACAGAAAGAAAGACATGTTCTGTGTCGGAAGGCTTGACAAAGATACGGAAGGATTGCTTCTTCTGACCAATGATGGAGAACTGTCACACAGGCTTCTTTCTCCGAAATCACATGTTCCTAAGACGTATTATCTTCAAGTTGATGGAATCCTTGATGAAGAAGATGTAAAGCGCGCAGCAGAGGGTATAACTTATGCTGGTGATGACTATAAGCCGTCGCATCTTGAGATACTTGAGGCTGATAAGTCGGCGGGCACATCGAAAGCGAAGCTTACCATCTATGAAGGAAAGTTTCATCAGGTTAAGAATATGATGCTTGCCTTAGGAAAGAAGGTAACCTACCTAAAGCGTATTTCTATGGGGAGACTGATGCTTGATGAAAAGCTTTGTATTGGTGAGTACAGGGAATTAACAAAAGAAGAATTAGGATTATTAAAATATGAGGATTGATGAGGATATAAAAGCTTGTATATTTGATATGGACGGAACGCTTATAGATTCCATGGGTGTATGGCATGATATAGATATTGCATTTGCTGACAGATTCGGCTTTGAATTACATGAGGGGTATAAGGAAGAGATTCAGGGACTGACTTTTTATGACACGGCAGTTTATTATAAAAAAACATACGGATTAGACCTGTCTATAGATGAGATACTTAAGATCTGGGATGATATGGCCTATGAATTTTATACGAAGAATATAGTATTTAAGGATGGCGCGATCAAGCTTCTTACAGATCTTAGAAAAAGGGGTATAAAGATCGGGATAGTGACATCTAACTCAAGCCGACTTACTTATGGATTTCTGAATGCCAATGATGCGGTTAGTTTATTTGATGTGATATGTACAAGTGATGATATACCTGTTTCTAAGCCGTCACCGGATGGGTATCTGTATGCGGCAAAGAAGCTTTATGTTGAACCAAAGCTATGTATGGTTTTTGAAGATGTTCCTAATGGAGTTTTGGCAGGAATCAACGCGGGCATGAGGACGTGTGCCGTGTATGACCGGTATACCGATGAACTTGATGACAAAAAGAGGAGTCTTGCTGATTATTATATCACAAGTTATGATGAAGTAGCGAGATAGGATGGTAGATGTGTTATGAAGATTGCGATTGTTACTGGCGCTTCCTCAGGGTTGGGAAGAGAATTTGTAAAGGCCATAGAATTTAATTATTCAAAGCTTGATGAGATATGGATAATCGCCAGACGTAAGGAGAGGCTTGAAGCTTTGTCGTCTGAGATTAAGATCAAAACAAGGATATTTGATTATGATCTGACGGATGATAGTGTTCTTATGGGGCTTTATGATGAGCTTGAGCTGGTGAATCCTGATGTTAAGCTTCTGGTAAATGCAGCCGGCTACGGGGCATTTGGTGACTTCAGTGAAAGTGAATACGGAACCAGCGTTGGTATGGTAGACCTTAATTGTAAGGCTTTGACCGCACTTTGTTATATGGTCATACCTCATATGAGCAAGAGAGCCAAGATCGTGAATATGGCGTCAGCGGCGGCTTTCTGCCCTCAGCCTAAGTTTGCTGTATATGCAGCAACCAAGTCGTATGTACTTAGTTTTTCAAGAGCTCTTGGTTTTGAATTAAAGGATCGTGGAATAACGGTTATGGCGGTTTGTCCTGGACCTGTTAAGACTGAATTCTTCGATTTTGCTTATAACAAAAAGATTCCTTTTTTGAAGAGGATGTCTATGGCAAATCCATCGAAGGTTGTTAAAGTTGTTATGAAGGACCTTGGATTAGGTAAGGATATATCTGTATATGGTCTTAAGATGAAGGCTTTCCGTGTGATAGCCAAGATTCTTCCTACGAATACAGTTATTAAGATGGCAGAAAAAGCCAACAAGTGACAGGTATGAAAAGATATAACAAAGGTGAATTGAACTATCTTAAGGATAGAAGAATAAAGCAGGGTGCATTCTTAGTTCTGTATATGATTATGATAGTCCTGATTGTCCTCTGGGGCATCTATAAAAGCGGAGATAAGAATAATATATGGACTGTGTTTGCGATTCTGTGCTGCATACCTTTTTCCAAGTTTGCTACTGAGTATATTCTTCTTCTTAGGAAGAAGAGTATAGATAGTAAGAGAGTGGAATCATATGCGGGATATAATGATAATCTCCTGTATAATATGGTGCTTTCAACACAGGCGGGTATGATATATGCGGACTTTGTATTCTATGATGATTCGCATATGGTTTTGCTTTGCGATAGAAAGCTAAAAGATGAACCTAAGATCAAGAGCTGCGTAGAGGATTTTATGAAAAAAGGCGGTGTAACCGTAAATCCTGGTGTGTGTTATGATGATAAGGAATTTGCTAAGGTTATCGCAGGCTTTAGTATAAGTAATGGCAAGCGTATGAAGAGGATGAAGGAACTTCTTGATATACTTCATGTATAGGATAGATATATGAGACGGATAGTTATAGATAAGACCAATGATATGCAGAGACTCGATAAGTTCCTGTTAAGGTATATGGATGCTGCATCTATGGGTTTTATATACAAGATGCTCAGAAAAAAGAATATTAAGCTTAACGGTAAGAAGGCGGAAGGCAAAGAAATCCTTAAGCCTGATGATGTTGTAGAGATATTCATATGTGAGGATTCTATAAGGAACTTTATCAAACAGGATGAAGCTTTGGCTGTTCCTGAGAAATTGGAAGGTAAGCAGGCTGTTAAGCTTGATATAGTATATGAGGATGATGATCTTTTGTTCATCAACAAGCCAGATGATATGCTTTCACAGAAAGCAAAGCCTGATGATATATCGGCTAACGAATATATAGTTGCTTATCTTAGAGATAAGGGAATAACTGATAAGAGTGTATCTGTATGTAATCGCTTAGATCGCAATACAACTGGACTTCTTGCTGCAGGTAAGAATCTTCATGCTGTGCAGAGTCTATCTAAAGCTTTTAAGGATAGAAGTATTCATAAGTATTATGTTACTTTAGTAAAGGGACGCTTTGATAAGGATGTCCTTATAGAAGGTTCCCTTGTTAAGGATGAGAAGCGTAACAGGGTTACTATAAGCGATAAAGAAGGCAATATTAAAACCAGGGTTTCTCCTCTCATAGCAGATGATAAGTGTTCTCTTGTGAAGGTTGAACTAATAACCGGTAAGACACATCAGATCAGAGCTCATCTTGCGTATATAGGGCATCCTATAATAGGTGATTACAAGTATGGTGATTTTGCAGTTAATGGTTACTTTAAGAAAAAGTATGGATTGTCACATCAGCTTCTTCACGCTTATGAGATGATATACAAGAAGCTGCATATATATGCTATGCCGCCTGAGATATTCAGGAAGATACTTTCACAAGAGGGATATGATTATACATGGCAACATGGAACTCAAGAGGTCTAAGGGGATCTGTACTCGAAGACCTTCTTAATATGACAAACCAAAAATACAGGGAAAAGCATCTTGCGCTTGTTCAGAAGATACCTACACCCATAAAGCCTATGAAAAAAGAGGGCGGGCAGATAACTCTCGCTTACTTTGAGCAGGACAGTACTGTCGATTATATAGGTGTTGCGCAGGGTGTACCTATATGCTTTGACGCAAAAGAGTGTTCTAAAGATACATTTTCCCTGCAGAATATACATGAGCATCAGTTTGAATTCATGAAGGAGTTCATGGAACATGATGGAGTTGCTTTTATAATACTTATGTTTTCTCACAGGAACGAGACTTACTATATACCCTTTTCGGATATAGATAGGTTCGTAAGAAGAAGTAAGGAGGGCGGAAGGAAGAGCTTTCGCTATGATGAGATAGATAAGAGCTACAGGATTGAGAGCAGGGGAGGATTCTTGATCCATTATCTTGAGCAGCTTAATAAAAATCTTAGAAGTTTGGATGGTTAATATGAGTGATATACAGAATATGATGGATATACCATATGAGCATATGAAAAACATATTCGGTGAATATGATATATATTCGAAGAAGATAGAGAAAACCCTCTATGTGACGCTTATATACCGCGATGAGAAGCTTAAGATCGTGGGTGCAACATCACAGATTGCAAAAGCAATTAAGGTTATAACGACACTTCTTGAATTGTCTAAAAAGGGCAATGTCATAACCGAACAGAATGTTGATTATGCTCTTTCACTTAGCTTTGATGATAAGGTTGAAAAGCTTCTGACTCTAGACGAGGATGTTATATGCAAGACTTTGCAAGGTAAGCCTATAAAACCTAAGACTCTTGGGCAGAAGCAATATGTGGATGAGATTAAGAAGAAACTCATAGTTTTCGGTATAGGACCTGCCGGAACCGGTAAGACTTATCTTGCCATGGCTATGGCAATCAATGCCTTTAAGAACAACGAAGTGAACAGGATAATCCTTACACGACCTGCTATAGAAGCCGGAGAGAAGCTTGGTTTCCTGCCAGGAGATATGCAGAGTAAGGTTGATCCCTACCTAAGACCTCTGTATGATGCTCTGTATCAGATCATGGGGGCTGAGAGCTTTAACGCTAATCTCGAGAAGGGACTTATAGAAGTTGCGCCACTTGCATACATGAGAGGTCGAACGCTTGACAATGCATTTATCATACTTGATGAGGCTCAGAACACAACGCCGGCGCAGATGAAAATGTTCTTAACGAGAATAGGCTTTGGCTCTAAGGTTGTAGTAACGGGAGACCTAACGCAGAAGGACCTGCCAAGAGATACAGTGTCGGGGCTTAATATTGCGATAAAGGTGCTTAAGAATATAGATGACATAGGCTTTATGTACCTTACTAATGAAGATGTCGTCAGACATCCTCTTGTTCAGAAGATAGTAAAGGCTTATGAGAAATATGAGGAAAAAGTAAATGACAATAAATATCGACGAAATGACAGACGTAGAGAAGTATGATTTTGACTTTGATTATGAAGAGGTTGCTAAAAAAGTCATAGAAAAAGCAGTGGACTATGTGAATTGTCCTTATGAGGTTGAGGTTAATCTTGAACTTGCGGACAATGAGCAGGTTCGCAATATCAATTATGAACAGCGCAACATAGACAGTGCTACGGATGTGTTGTCTTTTCCGATGGTTGAGTACGAGGTGGCGGGGGATTTTGCTTTCCTTGAGAATGATGATATGGGATACTTTGATCCGGACAGCGGAGAACTCATGCTTGGTGATATAGTCATATCCTGTGACAGGGTTGTTTCGCAGGCGAGTGAATATGGACACGATAAGAAGCGCGAGTTTGCTTTCCTTATAGCACATTCGATGTTCCATCTCTTTGGATATGATCATATGACCGAGGAAGAGGCTGAGCGCATGTTTGCTATGCAGGAAGAGGTCTTGCATAGTCTTGGTATAGAAAGGTGATTATATGTCTAACGAGAAGAAACTTATAGAACTTGCTTATGGTGCAGCTAATAACGCTTATGCGCCTTATTCGGGATTTTGTGTAGGTGCTGCTCTTGAGTGTGAGGATGGAACAGTTTATACTGGACATAACATAGAAAATGCTTCTTTTGGGGCGTGTATGTGTGCCGAGAGGGTAGCTCTTTACAATGCATTTGGCGGTAAGGTTAAGCCTATAAAGCGCATGGCTGTAGTTAATAGTAAAGGCGGTTTGACACCTCCTTGCGGCCTATGCCGTCAGGTATTATCGGAGTTCGTTGATGAGGATTTTGAGATCATCATGGAGGATGAGGATGGTCCTGTTGTGAAGCGGTTTGATGAGATCATGCCGTATTCTTTTAAGTTAGAGGTTGAACATGAGTAAGGAAAAAAAGAATGCTTTCTTGGTCCAGGGTACAATACTTGCTCTGGCGTCTATTATGGTGAGGTTTGTCGGTATTATATACAGAATACCGCTTCAGAGACTTCTCGGTGACGAGGGTATGGGATACTATAGTACCGCGTATGAGATATATTCGGTATTGCTTATCTTATCGTCCTTCAGTTTGCCAACAGCTATCAGTAAGTTGGTTTCAACAAGAGTTGCAAAAAAAGAATATGAGAATGTTAGAAGGCTATTTTTTGGCGGTATCGTCATAGCGATAGTATTTGGTGGTATAGCAGCTATCGTATTGTATGTCTTCAGCGATAATCTTGCTCATATGTTCAAGTTTGATGAATCTGCGCTTGCTCTTAGGACTCTTGCACCAACTTTGTTCTTAGTTGCGCTCATGGGCGTCTTAAGAGGATTTTTCCAGGGCTTTGGTTCAACTGTACCAACAGCTATATCGCAGATTATAGAGAAAATCGTTCAGGTTGCCTTAAGTCTTATTCTGTGCAGGCATTTTCTAAAGCTCATGGCCGGAGAGGAGCTTAAGCTTTCATATGCAGCTATGGGCGCTACTATGGGTAATTGCTTCGGCGCTATAGCAGGCCTTCTGTTTCTTGTATTTGGATATGTATCCATAGCAGGTTTCATAAAAAAGAAATCTCGTAAACAAAAGAAGCAGATCATGGGGTACAAGGAAATATTCACTCTGATGATACTGACTATCATTCCTGTGCTCTTAAGTACTACAGTTAACAATATAAGCAATATCTGTGATAATTATATCGTCGGCAATGTGCTCACTATAAAGGGCTTTTCTGATACTGAGATTGCTCGTATGTGGGGTATATTGAGCAACAAGTACAGAACCTTCATAACACTGCCTGTTTCTGTGGCTTCTGCTTTGGCTGTTTCAACTATGCCAAGCATGTCTAAGGCTGTGGCTGTTGGTGATAATAAACTTGCTATGAATAAGATTGGTCTGTCTGTAAGATTCGTATATCTGTTCAGTGCACCGTGTGCTGTCGGCGTTATGATCCTTGCAAATCCGCTTTTGCAGTTATTGTATTATGATGGAGTTACAGGCAATGAGATGGGAACATATCTTCTTTGGATTGGTTGTGTGACCATCATATTGTCTTCGCTTGTGGCTATTACCAATGCCATACTTCAGGGGCTTGGACATCTCAATATGCCAGTTATACACTGTGTCATAGGCTTGGTCGTGCATATCATAGTTGCTGTAGCATGCATGATGATATTCAATCTTTCTATCTATTCGATAGTTGTGGCAGAGATAGCTCTTACAGTTACGGTTTTGATACTTAACTTCAGATTCATATTCATTAACTATGACTACAGGCAGGAGATTAAGAGAACATTTGTAATACCTAGTATATGTGCTGCTATCATGGGCTGCTTCATATCTGCGACTTATTATCTTCTTAGAATATTTACGCATAGCAGAGTGATACTCCTTATGATACCTTTTGTGGTTGCTGTTGTTGTATACTTTGTGATGCTTTTTGTTCTTGGAGGATTAAACGAACAGGAGATAGAGCAATTCCCTAAGGGAAGATACATAATCAAGTTCTACAAGATGCTTCACCTCATAAAGTAATTGATGAATAGAAAGGCTTGGATGTGATGAAAGTAGGAATCATAGGTGCCGGTGCGGCAGGCCTTATGGCCGCAGTTCAGTTTAAATATCCAGAGTATGAAGTCGTTATACTTGATCATAGTCCGGCTGCGGGAAAAAAACTTCTTATCACAGGTAACGGCAGATGTAATCTTACCAATATGGATATGAGTATGGATAAGTATTACAGCACTAATCCCGAAAGATTAGCTAATCTTATGCCGATTAGCCCGGCTCTTCTTAGAAAGTATCTTGATAAGCAATATATCTACACTTATGAGAAGAACGGATATGTATATCCTATGAGTAATCAGGCTTCATCGGTGTTGAAACTGTTATTGAGGGCCATAGAGCAAAGTTCCAATATCAAGCTTAAGCTTAATCAGACTATAAGAGATATAAGAATAAGCGATGTGATCTGTGTTACACTTGATAATGGCTATGAGTATGTGTTTGATAAAGTCATACTTGCCTGTGGTGGGATGAGTTACAGCAAGACTGGTTCTGATGGAAGTATCCTTGAGATAATAAAGAAGCTTGGTATATCATATAGGCCGTATGAACCTGCGCTTGTTCCAATCAAGGTTGATTCACCTCTTTTGAAGTACTGCTCAAAAGTCAGATGTAAAGTCGGCATAAGAAAGACTCCTGATGGAGACTATATAAGCAGAGGAGAACTTCAGATCAATTCAGATAATCTCTCAGGTATAGTCATATATGATATAAGCAGGATTTATAAAAATGGCGGATATCTATATATAGATTTTCTTCCTGATATGTCATATGAAAAAGCCACTGAAGCTTTGGTTGATCCTTATGCAATATATGGCTTAGTTAATGATAAGCTTGCCGGATATATGCTTGAACATGAGGATTGTTGTTCTAGGATACTTAAGAATTATCAGGTGCGCGTAGTGGGTGTTGAGGATGTTGAAGTCGGTCAGGTAAGTGCCGGTGGCATAGTTCTTGATGAGATAACAGATTCTTATGAGAGTGTTCGCTATCCGGGACTCTATATGGTAGGCGAGATGCTAGATGTTGACGGAATATGCGGAGGGTATAATCTCCACTTTGCTTTTAACGGCGCTATAATGGCTGCAAGGGATATTAAGGTTAAATCATGATTCAGATCAATCAGTTGAAACTTCCTATATATGCAACCGAGGAAGATGTGCTTCAGGCTGTGTGTAAGGAACTTAGGATAAAGAATAAAAAAGATATAAAGAATATAAGGGTACTAAAGAGGTCTGTTGATTCGAGGAAGAAGCCGGATCTGTACTATGTCTATCACCTTGCTGTTGATGTGTTGCATGAAGAGATTATCCTTAAGCATGCAAAGAACAATATATGTCTGTATGAGGAGTATGAATTCTCCTTTCCGAAAGTAGATATAAGGAATGATAAGAATATAGTCATAGTTGGTATGGGACCAGCGGGACTTTTTGCGGGACTTATGCTCTCAAGAGCAGGATATAAGCCACTCATCATCGAGAGAGGCCAGAAGGTTGAAGATAGAATTCGTACAGTAGAGGATTTCTTTGCGAATGGAAA
>DOVJ01000028.1:1749-3869 GCA_003520145.1 Eubacterium sp. | reverse complement strand
CTCGCGGAGCGTTTATTTCAGTCGGGGATTGGACCCCGACTGAAATAAAAAATCTCAGCACCACGAACAAACCGCGATGCTGAGATTCATATACTTATATCACTTATATCACTTGTATTACTTAAGATACTCTGCTATAGCTATGGCAGCCTTCTTGCCTGCTCCCATCGCACTGATTACAGTCTTAGGTCCTGTAACAGTATCACCACCGGCATATACGCCCTTAAGTGATGTAGCATATGTCTCATCGTCTACGATGATATATCCCTTGCCCTCAGATGTCTTAACGCCATCAGCGCAATCGTTATCACTTCTGTTGCCGATTGCTTCGATGATACAATCTACATCCAGAACAAATTCTGAATCCTTAACAGGTACAGGAGAACGTCTGCCTGACTCATCAGGATCAGAGAGGAACATCTTCTGGCACTTAAGACCAGTAACCTTACCATTCTCACCGATAACTTCAAGTGGTCCTGTAAGATACATGAACTCAATTCCTTCATCCATAGCTTCCTTAACCTCTGATGGATCAGCAGGCATCTCTGCTATAGAACGACGATAGATAACATATACCTTCTCAGCCTTAGGTCCTCTCATAGCGGCACGGCACGCATCCATAGCAACATTACCGCCACCGATGATAGCAATCTTCTTAGACTCTGGAAGCTTATTCTCAAGATTGATCTTGCTGAGGTAATCAGCTGCGCTGACTACGCCGTCAAGTTCTGCACCAGGTATAGCAAGCTTCATAGGCTTACCTGCACCATTACCGATGAATACAGCGTTGAAGCCCTGCTTCTCAAGAAGATCATTAAGAGTGAAGTCCTTACCAAGGGCCTTGCCTGTCTCGAAGTGGACGCCCTTAGTCTTAAGGCTGTATACCTCAAGTTCAAGGATTTCCTTAGGAAGTCTGAATTCTGGGATACCATAAGCAAGTACGCCACCAAGAACTTCTTCTCTCTCGAAGATAGTGATCTCATATCCAAGATCAGCAAGATCACCTGCACATGTAATACTTGCAGGACCTGAACCGATAACAGCTACCTTATAACCGTTAAGAGTTATATCTCTTGGAGCATCCTTATCCTTATGATTTCTATGCCAGTCTGCTACGAAGCGCTCAAGCGCTCCGATAGCAACAGGCTGACCCTTCTTAGCTCTTACACAGCTTCCCTCACACTGGAGGTACTGAGGACATACACGACCGCAAACTGCAGGAAGTGTAGTTGTCTGCTTAAGTATCTGATAAGCCTCTTCAAACTGTCCTTCTGTTATCTTAGCAATAAAATCAGGAATGTGATTATGTACAGGACATCCTTCTGTCATACATGGATGCTTACGGCACTTGAGACATCTCATAGCCTCATGGATAGCCATCTCCTCCGTATAGCCTGTGGTAACCTCGTCAAAATTCTTTGCACGTACCTGTGGGTCCTGCTCAGGCATCTTTGTCTTAGTTCTTGTCATGTTTATCATAACGATGTCACCTCCTTATTATTGCCCTTTGCCCTTTCGACCAATGTATCATATCTGTCAAGTGCAGTTTCCTCTGCCTTAACAAACAGCTTCTCAGCCTCTTCTGGGAACTTAAGCTTGAGCGAGTTATATCTAACCTCACCCATGAGGAAGTCACGGAAGTTCTCGGTTGGCTTACCACTATCGATAGAAAGTGGATTCAAGCCCTTCTCTGCAAGATCCGGATTGAATCTTAAGAGGTTCCAATAACCTGAACGAACAGCGTTACGCATCTCAAGCATAGACTTGTTCATACCGGCCTTAACACCATGGTTGATACATGGAGCATAAGCGATGATGAGCGATGGTCCATTATATGCTTCAGCCTCTCTAAGAGCCTGAAGTGTCTGTGCAGGGTTAGCACCCATAGCGATCTGCGCTACATAGATATAGCCATAAGCCATAGCGATCTGCGCAAGATCCTTCTTCTTAACTCTCTTACCTGATGCAGCAAACTTAGCAACAGCACCGATAGGTGTAGCCTTAGATGACTGTCCACCAGTATTAGAATATACTTCTGTATCGAATACAAGGACGTTAACATTCTCGCCTGATGCAAGAACATGATCAAGTCCGCCGTAACCGATATCATATGCCCATCC
>DOVJ01000028.1:0-1683 GCA_003520145.1 Eubacterium sp. | reverse complement strand
TCACCACCGAATATCCACATAGACGGCTTTGTGAGGAGGTCTGAATTCTCTACAACATATGCGGCATTCTTATCAACGCCGGATATCTCTTTACACTTCTTAAGGAGTTCTTCACCGGCTGCTCTTGAAGCCTCGCCGTCATCCATACAGTCGATCCACTTGTCAGCTGCATCGCCAACCTGATCCCTGATCTGCTCAACAGCACTCTTAAGTTCTTTTCTTCTAGCCTTAACAGAAGTAGCCATACCAAAACCAAACTCGGCATTGTCCTCGAAAAGTGAGTTAGCCCAAGCTGGACCACGGCCTTCCTTATTAACTGTATATGGTGTAGAAGGAGCTGAACAACCCCATATCATACTACAGCCTGTAGCATTGGCAACGAACATTCTGTCACCAAAGAGCTGTGTAACAAGCTTAGCATATGGAGACTCGCCACATCCAGGACAAGCACCAGAGAATTCCATAAGAGGCTGAACGAACTGTGAGCCCTTAACTGTAGTCTTATCAAATGGAATGTCACGATCTTCGTTATGAACAGAAGCAAAGAGCTTGTCATACGTAGCCTGTGTCTTCTCCATGTAATCTGTGTCTGTAGCAGCCATCTCGATAGCTTTCTTTCTTGCTGGACATACCTGAGCACATGAGCCACAACCGGTACAATCCTTAGCAGAGAAACCGAGTACAAAGTACTTATCCTTAGTACCCTTCATAGGCTTAGCATCCGGATACTCCTTAGCTTCCTCTTCAGTAAGCACGAATGGTCTGATAACACCGTGTGGACAAGCGAGTACACACTGGTTACACTGCATACAATTTCCTGAACACCACTGTGGAAGATCAGCAGCGATACCTCTCTTCTCATATGCAGCAGTACCTGAAGGAAGCACACCATTAGCAGTCTCTACGAATACAGATACAGGACAGTTATCACCTGCAAGTGAATTAGTAGGAACAAGGATGTTGTTAAGGTAATCTGTATGGAACTTATCACGTCCTACAAGCTTTGCAGGCTGTGGATCATCCGGAACATTTTTCCAGCTCTCTGGAACAACAACCTTATGAACACTCTCAACACCGGCATCAACCGCAGCGCAGTTCATGTCTACGATGTTCTGACCCTTCTTAGAATATGTCTTAACAATAGCGTCCTTCATATAACCGATTGCATCATCTATAGGGATAATATCAGCAAGCTTGAAGAATGCCGCCTGAAGTACAGAGTTAGTACGTCTTGCGCCAAGACCAACCTTCTTAGCAAGATCTACGGCGTCACAAGTATAGAACTTGATGTTGTTGTTAGCGATATATCTCTTAACCTTAGCAGGAAGATGCTCTTCAAGCTCTTCATCAGACCATACACAGTTAAGAAGGAAATATCCACCCGGCTTAACATCCTCTACCATGTCATACTTTGTAAGATACGCACTGTTATGACAAGCTACAAAGTCAGCCTGCTTAACATAATATGTAGACTTGATAGGGTTATCGCCAAAACGAAGATGCGATATAGTAACACCGCCGGACTTCTTAGAATCGTACTGGAAGTATGCCTGAACATACTTATCAGTATGATCACCGATGATCTTAACAGAGTTCTTGTTAGCACCCACGGTACCGTCAGCACCCAGACCGTAGAACTTAGCCTGGAACATACCCTTACCACCGAGTGCAATCTCCTCAACC
>DOVJ01000042.1 GCA_003520145.1 Eubacterium sp. | reverse complement strand
CGACAAATCCAAGAGCACGCTCACCAGTGCATATACTAGCCCTGATGACAGGAGTATACAAACTTCTGTCGGCATACCTGTCATCAGAAATCGGAGGTTTTTTAATCCGTGATTTACTAATCCTGAACATAGGTCACTTCCTCTGTCTCATAAAACAAAGTCTTACCGTTGCGAACCTTTACCTGAATCTTGTCTCCATCATTAAGAAGTCTTGCATTGACCTTAAGTACCTGAGGCGATACATATTGCGTCATACACTCCTCACCGTTGATACTTACTATACAGAATTCATTGAATCGCCGCCCGGTAACAAGGACATCATAATTCTCAACAGCCACAGACTTAATCTTCGGTTTCTTTATTCCATACTCGATATCAGTAGCCTCAAAAAGACTTTCTCCATCATAGACATAACGCTTTCCGCCTATCATGTCATATTCCAATTGCTTGAGATTCTCAAGATAATCCGGAGAATCCGCAGATGACTGATGATACTTAAAAAGCGTACCCTCATGTATCTTCGCAAGATTCATAACATATGCTGTAAGCTGATATGCTTCAAGATCTTCATTAAGAGCCACGATTCCGAGATTATTCCATACAACATACTGAGTCTGATATATAGAACCACCCGAAAGATCCTCATCATCGAGATTAAAGGTCGGGAGATGGTCTCCATAGAATACTATCATACTCTTTTCGTCACGCGCATTGACAGTATCAACGAGCTTCTTAACGAAATCATCCATCTCTTTTATCTGGTTACAATAATACCTGAACGACTGCGTATTGGCAGAATCAGCAAATCCCTTTATATCTATGGGCATAAGCTTTGGATCATAATCAGCCGGATACTGTCCATGTCCCTGAACACTTATAGTATATATATAATCACTTCCAGGTGTCGAATCAAGCGCATCATTGATCACATCGACGAGACAATCATCCTTGGCCCAGCCCGTAACAGTCTTCTCGTAGCCACTCATCATCTCTATAGTGGTAAATGTATCGAAGCCTATATTGGCGAAGACAACATTTCTACTATAAAAGGCTGCCGTATTGTTGTGTATCGCATGCGATACATAGCCTAAGTTCTTAAATGCAAAGGCTGCCGATTCGCACGTCATACGATTAAATACAGTTTTATACGGATATTCCCCTGTTCCGAAGTCGTCCATATTCATGCCGATTATGATCTCAACCTCAGTATTGGCAGTTCCTGCACCAAAAGAAGGCACTGACAGATATCCATGAGGAAACCTCTCATAATAATACCTGAAATTAGGAATTGGATCCTCAGTTATCTCCAAGGTTTCAAGCCTCTTAGGATCGAAGAACGACTCAAGCTGTACAAAGATCACATTAGGCTTAAGCATAGAATTGACAGCTATATCACTGTTCTCTTTTTTATTCTTATCATCATCAAAAAAACCAGCCTTGATCTCATTGATGATTTTTGAAGAATAACCCTTCGGCTTTCTCACACCACGGTTTACAAGAGAACCTGAAAAACAATAGGTAAATCCGTATGACTTATAGGCTTTGGCGATATTAGCAAAGCTTAGCTTAACGATTCCTGTATTGATATATATATATGTCACTATATATACAACCACAAATATCGCACTACAGTAACCTAAGTTCTTCAATCTTCTCAATACGCCATTATACTTAGGCATAACAAAAAAGCATGCCACGATAAGAGCGATAAGAAGTAATACACCTATGATGATAAAGAACATCTGAACCTTCGTCAGATACAGATTCCATATCCTAAGCGCATCACCGACAAGTATTATATCAGTAAAAGTAAAAGGCGTTACTCTTAGGTGAAGTATAACACAATTCGTTATACCACCTGCCAGCCAAAGTATCGAAAAAAGCAGATACCAGAAATACCTTCTTCGAAGAAGAAGACCTGGACTCAATGTAAGCATGATTATCAATACCCCATACAAAAACAGATGAGGCTTTGTAAAAGTAAAGATAATACTATCAGTCAAACTGCTCCTGCTGAAAATCTCCACAACAAAATTAAGAACCAAAGCCAGAATAAAGAGATTCAGCAAACAATATCGACTAACTGGTTTTATTCTTTTTTTCAGCTTTTTTACATAAAAATCTCTAACTTTAGACATCCCTTATTACCCAATCTTAAAAGAACTCTTAAGTGGCACGATTCTATTAAATACAGTTCTGCCATTCTTAGCTTCCTTAGAATCAAGGCAAAAATACCCTGTTCTCACAAACTGGAATCTCGCATCCACATCCACGTCAGCCAAAGCATTTTCAACCATACAATCCTTAATGACCGTAAGTGAATTAGGATTAAGATTCAAACTTCCATCCTCTTCGTTATATACGCCCTTTTCCTCATCAACAAGGTTCTCAAAAAGTCTTACCTCAGCCTTAACAGCAGTATCGGCATGAACCCAGTGAATAGTTCCCTTAACCTTCCTCTCAGTGAAGTTAAGATCGTTACGTGTAGCAGGATCATAAGTACAGTGAACTACTGTAACATTGCCATCCTCATCCGTCTCATAACTAACGCACTTTACAAAGTACGCATACATAAGTCTTACTTCATTGCCCGGGAATAATCTGAAATACTTCTTCGGCGGATCTATCATGAAGTCATCACGTTCTATGAAAAGCTCCTTACCAAAGGTTATAGTCCTTCTTCCAAGTTCAGGATTCTCAAGGTTATTCTCAGCAATAAGCTCCTCAGTCTTACCATCTTCGTAATTATCGATCACAAGCTTAATAGGATTGAGAACAGCAAGATAACGATTGGTAGTAAGCTTAAGATCCTCTCTCTGGAAGTGCTCAAGCATAGGATATTCAACCGCACCCTGACTCTTCGTGATACCGCACGCCTCGATAAATGCTTTGATACCCCCAGGTGTAAAGCCTCTTCTTCTAAGTCCGCTAAGAGATACAAGTCTTGGATCATCCCATCCATCAACTATGCCCTCTTCCACAAGCTTCTTGATATATCTCTTACCTGTTATGACATTCTCAAGGTAAAGCTTACCGAATTCTATCTGCTTAGGTGGTTTCTCATATCCTACCTCTCTTACAACCCAGTCATATAGCGGTCTATGATCCTCAAACTCAAGAGTGCACAAAGAATGTGTAACTCCCTCGATAGCATCCTCGATAGGATGAGCAAAATCATACATAGGATAGATGCACCACTTATCACCAGTTCTGTGATGAGTCATATGAGCAACTCTATATATAACAGGATCTCTCATATTGATATTAGGCGAAGCCATATCAATCTTAGCACGAAGAACCTTGCTTCCATCCTCGAACTTACCATCCTTCATAGCAGTAAAGAGTTCAAGATTCTCTTCGACGCTTCTGTTTCTATATGGGCTTTCCTTACCAGGTTCTGTAAGAGTACCTCTGTACTGTCTTATCTCATCAGCACTTAAATCGCAAACATAAGCCTTGCCCTTCTTAATAAGAGTCACGGCAGCCTCATACATCTGATCAAAGTAATCTGATGCATAGAGAACTCTGTCCTTATAATCAGCGCCAAGCCACTTCACATCCTCTTTGATAGAATCCACAAATTCAAGCTTTTCCTTAGTCGGATTGGTATCATCAAAACGGAAATTAAACTGTCCATTATACTCCTTAGCCACTCCATAATTAAGAAGTATGGACTTTGCATGACCGATATGAAGATAACCATTAGGCTCTGGCGGAAATCTCGTAACTATCTTATCATACTTGCCTTCAGCAAGATCTTTGTCTATAATCTGCTCTATAAAATTCTTACTCGCTTCATTTTCCATGAGTAACTCCTCCGTATCATAAGTTTCTCTATTACTGAGATAATCACATCATATAGTATATCACATTTTTTCGGAAAAACAAAATATTTTTCTTGACAAGGGATAGGCGTTGATATATAATGATTATCGTTGAATGCTATTGTAGCACAGTGGTAGTGCACTTCATTGGTAATGAAGAGGTCGGGGGTCCGACTCCCCTCAATAGCTTTCTTTTTTTATCTAAGCCTGCTGTTAACGCAGGCTTTTGCTTTTCCTTTAAGTCTTTGCATCGCATTATCAACAGACTTTGGTGTCTTATCAAGTATCTTCGCTATATCCACATAATCATACCCTTCTATATAAAGTTTGAAAACCTTAACTTCATAAGAACTAAGGGCACTCTCTATAGCATCCATAACTGCCTTTTCATCAAGCTTCCCGAAAAAATAATCCTCAGGACTCTGCTCATACCCCACCTCGTCCTCTACATCATCGATGTTCGAGAAAGTATTCAACACCGATGAATTGCAGGTATTATCATGCTTAACAACATTGATAAGTCTTCTCGTTATACATAAAAGCGCAAATGTATAGAAGGATGCGCCGGCACCCTCCTTATATCCTTTGATCGCATCCCACAAGGCCAACATGCCTTCCTGAAAAAGATCATCATGATCGCCGCCGATTATATAATACTCCCTTGCTTTCTTCTTCACAAGGTTCTTATACTTGTTGAATATATAATCTACAGCCTCCATATCTCCGGCCTGACAGATAAGCACAACCTTTTCATCTTCAAGTTCTTCTAGTTCAAAACCCTTATTACTCAAGACTTTCCTCCCAAACGCTGTCTTACAACTTCAAAAGCAAGCACACCTGCCGCAACAGAAGCATTGAGCGAATCTATATCTCCCTTAGTCGGTATGGAGACAACAAAATCACAGGTCTTTCTCACAAGATCAGACACGCCATTACCCTCATTGCCTATAACAAGTCCAAGAGGCCCTGTTAGATTAGTCTTATACATATCATCTCCACCCATATCCGCACAGGCAAACCACAGTCCCTCTTTTTTCAGTTCCTCTATGGTCTTAGAGATGTTGGTGACCTTCGCAACAGGAGTATAATTGATCGCACCTGCTGATGCTTTAACTGCGGTAGGAGAAAGAGTTGCAGCTCTATGCTTATGTATGATTACTCCATGAGCGCCGCACATGTTAGCAGTCCTTATGATTGCCCCGAGATTATGCGGATCCTCGATATCATCAAGTATGAAGATAAAAGGATCTTCGCCCTTGTCTCTCGCTTTTTTCAAGATATCATCAACCTCTGCATATTCAAAAGCCGCAGCTTTCGCTATAACACCCTGATGAGACTTAGACCTGCTCATCTCATCAAGCTTTTCTTTTTTGATATACTTGACTATAGTATCCTGTTTCTTAGCTTCTCTTAGGATGGTCATGATAACGCCATCTTTTAATCCTTCCTGAACATAAAGCTTATCAACAGCCTTACCGGAACGAAAGCACTCTAAGACAGGATTTCTGCCTTCTACTACATATTCTTCATCTTTGTCAGACATGACTCTCCTCCACTGCCTTAACGGCAAGTTCTTCTATCTGTTCAAGCCTATCGGTGTCGCCCTTTAAGTAAAGATAACCTATCAAAGCCTCAAAACCGGTAGCCTTATGATAATCAACTATGGATGCGTTCTTGGAAGAAGTATTAGACTTGGCGTTCTGCCCGCTTCTATAGACAGCAAGTTCTTCCTTAGTAAGCTTATCCATTATCGCATCTATGGATATCGCCTGTCCCTTCGCACTGACTATCATTATGGTTTTCTTATGAAACTTAGCCACAGGCATCTTGTGATTAGCAACCAAATGCATCCTGACATACAGTTCATATACCGCATCACCTATATAAGCCAGATTAAGCGACGAATACATATTGGCATCCATCATACTCTTTTCCACTTTACGCCCTCTCTTGTATCCTCGAGAACAATCCCCTTACTAAGAAGAAGATCACGTATCTCATCGGCCTTCTTAAAGTCTTTATCGCGTCTTGCCTGAGTTCTTGCAGCTATGAGTTCTTCAACCTCGCTGTCTAAGACCTCATCTTCCTTATCAACATCAAGGCCAAGAACATCACAGAGTATGATGAGTCTCGCCTTGATATCCTGTACATATTCTACGGATGATTCAGCATTACATGTGATGTTAGCGTGCTTAACAAGCTCGAATACAGCAGTTATAGCATCCGCTGTATTGAAATCATCATCCATCGCGTCTTCGAACATCTTAACATATTCAGCAGTATTTTCGAAAGCATCGATTTCTTCATCCTTCATAGCCTTAAGAGTATTGTTAGCTATGAGATGATTGAGGTTTTTAACTGCGTTAGTTATTCTGTCAAGGGAATTCGCAGCAGAACTCATAAGATCTATGCTGTAATTAAGCTGATTTCTATAGTGCGCACTAAGCATGAAGAATCTCAAAACCTGAAGATCAAACTTCTCAGAGATCTGTCTTACTGTAAAGAAGTTACCGGCAGACTTTGACATCTTTTTGTTATCTATATTCAAAAATGCATTGTGCATCCAATAGTTCGCAAATGGTTTGCCGTTAGCTGCTTCACTTTGTGCAATCTCGTTCTCGTGATGAGGGAATATGAGATCCTCACCACCCGCATGTATATCTATGGTGTCGCCGAGATATTTTTTGGCCATAACAGAGCACTCTATATGCCAGCCCGGTCTTCCGTTAGAATACTTGCTCTCCCAGTATGGCTCACCATCCTTCTTAGGCTTCCAGAGAACAAAGTCAAGCGGATCCTCCTTCTCATCAGCACCACTGACCTTAACAGCATGACTTTCATCTCTGTGACCTGCCTCAAGCTCGTCTATGTTCTTCTTAGAGAGCTTTCCATAGCCTTCAAAACTTCTTGTACGATAATATACAGTACCATTCTTCTCATATGCATAGCCCTTAGCGATAAGGGTATCTATCATATCGAGCATACCAGGGATTTCCTTAGTTGCAAGCGGATTACATGTAGCAGGCATGATATTCATACCTTCCATATCCTTCTTACACTCAGCTATAAAGCGTGTTGAGACCTCATCTGCAGTGGTATTTCCTTCTATCGCAGCCTTGATTATCTTATCATCAACATCAGTGAAATTAGATACATATTGCACTTCATAACCCTTGTACAAGAAGTATCTTCTAACCGTATCGAATACTATCATAGGACGTGCATTGCCTATATGTATATAATTATACACAGTCGGACCACACACATACATCTTAACTACACCCTCTTCGCAAGGCACGAATTCCTGCTTCTGCCTTGTAAGAGTATTATAGATCTTCATATCTTCAAATCCTCCTCGTTATATATAACACATGTATTCTTGCCTTTTGCTTTAGCTATATAAAGGGCCGAATCCGCATGCGAATATAATTCATCAAAGTTTTTACCATGTTCAGGATATAGAGATACACCAAAAGAACAGCTTAAGTCGATCTTAAGTTCATCCTTAACAACCTTCATGATCTTATCGTTAAAGCCAGAACACTTTCCTGATATAAGGTCCCTATTATCCACGCCATACATGAATACAACGAATTCATCTCCTCCAAGCCTTCCGATAATATCGTTGTTACGGAAAGTCTTTCTTAAGGTGCCGGCAACAAGCGATATGATCTTATCTCCTGCTGGATGACCATATTCATCGTTATATCGCTTAAAGTTATCTACATCGACCATGATAAGCGCATGCGGCGTATTGCTCTCAGCACTTATGATTTCATCGATCAGCTTGATCGCTGTGACTCTGTTATAGACAACCGTCATCTGATCGATTCTTGCGAGTCTCGCAATCTGCGAATACTTCTTAATAACCTCGCGCATACGTACATTAGCTTCAAGCACATTGTTCACTCTCATCTCCATAACTTCCGGAACAAATGGCTTGATTATGTAATCGCTTATGTTATAGGCTGCCATCTTAGTCTGCAGCTTATCATCCTCCATAGCTGTTATGACAACAACCGGTATGGATAGAAGTTCAGGCTTCATACTCCTGTATTCAAGGAAGCTCTGTCCATCCATCTGTGGCATGATAAGATCAAGCATCACAACATCTATACTCTCGTTATTAATTATGTCTATGGCATCTTTACCGTTGTTCGCTTCATAGATATCATAATCTTTTGCGAAAACATTTCTGATCATAACACGGTCAACAGCACTGTCATCAGCTATGAGAAGCTTGAACTTCTCTGCTTTCCCATCATTCAGAGCACTTCTGTAATCCGCCAGTTCCTTGGCGTTCTCATGGATCTTGGTAACATCCTCTAAGGCACCTATAACTATGTGCAGATTCGCAACTGCACGAACATACTTAAGTCTCAGATTGATCCACCTATTCTTGTCGCTCACACGATTAAAGAGAATCTCTTCTCTCTTCTTTGAATCACATACTCTTAAAAATGCGCTTGAAAAGATCTCCTTATCCGAATCAGCCACAAATCCTGTAACGTCGATAAATTCTTTGCTGACCTCATCTGCACCGAAAAGATCATAATAAGTATCATTAACACGAAGAAGGCTGACGTTACCGCTACCATCCACTTCATAAACAGCCATGGCAGAAACAAGATCCGAAAACATCCACTTAAGCTGTGGATTATTCTCAAACATCTCATCAAGATTCATGTTACTGTTCTTAGCCATCACCGAAGAATCGCTTCCGAATCTCTTCTTTCGCTGAATAACCTCGAATTCCTCAACAGGCATAGGTCTGCCGTAAAAGTATCCCTGAACAAATTCACAGCCAACGCTCCGCAAAAACTTCAACTGCTCCATGGTTTCCACGCCCTCGACCAAAGCAGGAAGCTTAAGCCATCTGGCCATCCTGATAACTGAAGCAAGGATGTTGCGGCTCTTCCCCATATCCTTAGAGTGCGCAAGAAAACGCATATCTATCTTAATCTCATCGACATTCATGTCATTGAGCATATTAAGCGAAGAATAACCGCTTCCAAAATCATCCATGAGAATACGAAATCCTTTATCATGAAGCTTGGTCATGACCATCTTCATAACATCAGGATCATCCATATACGCACTCTCGGTGATCTCAAGCTGAAACAGATTCGAAGGAATATCGTATTTTTCAAGAAGACCTGTAAACATATCGACAATATTAGGATTGTAGATGTTGACTCTCGATACATTTACCGAAACAGGAACAACCTCCTGCTTCTCATCAAGCCATCGCCTGATAGTCCTACATACATCTTCCCACACGTAATAATCAAGCTTAGTTATATATCCATTACGCTCAAAAAGCGGAATAAACTCACCCGGTGAGATCATACCTCTGACAGGATGCTTCCATCTGACCAAAGCTTCACTTCCACAAAGAGTGTCATTCAGAATATCATACTTCGGCTGATAATATACTTCAAACTGTCTTGCACCAAGTGCTCTTCCCATCTCGTTGATTATGTGCTGTTCGTTATTCAAAGCCTCAGACATATGCTCATCATAGAATCTGTATACATCAGAATAACTACCCTTTATACCCTTAGCAGCAAGCTTCGCTTTGTTGAACATAACAGCGATATCTTCTTTGTTATCCGTTATGGAATACACACCAAAGCTCGGGATAACGTTGAATTCTCTGTTAAACTGTTCTATGTTGTAGCGCAGATTGCCTATTAAGTCAACCACGCCCTCATTATCGATACAAAAAGCAAATACATCCGCTTCGATTCTGCCATATGTCGAATGCTTATAAAGCGACATATACTTCTTCAAAGCCTTAGATATGTATATGAGAAGCTGATCACCTTCACGAGTTCCATAATAATCGTTGATTAGCTGGAATCTGTCAACATCGAATCTCACAAATACGAACTTCTCATCAGGATTCTCATCAAGCATCGCTCTTGTAAGATTAAAAAAATGCTTTGCACTCGGGATATTCGTCAAGGGATCATATTCAGTTGAACGCTTGATCATCCTGAGTGACTTCACTTCACTTCGCTCTATGGCATTAGAAAGCTTGATCTTAAGGATATCACTATCATATGGCTTTCCGACAAATTCCCACGCGCCGCCAAGTAAGACCTTCTTTTCGTTCTCAGTACTAACTACACTCGAACTAACCAAAACAGGAATCGAACTGAATCTATCATCTTCCTTCACGCGCCTCAAGAATTCAAAGCCGTCCATATTAGGCATATATATGTCAGTCAGTATAGCACTCAAGTCTCCTGCATGATCATTCAAAAAAGCCAAAGCCTCCTCACCGTCAGACGCCTCATAAATCCCATATTCACTTTCGAGCATGTCTCTTAACGAAGATCTCGTCAACACGCTGTCATCAACGATGAGTATATTCTTCTTTGCCTTCATACATATACCTTAAACTTACATTATCTGTTCTTTAACGGACAGTTACCTGCACAGGCACATCCGCCCTTAGCACCTACACTGCCATCTTCCTGTGAATAAGCAACAAGTTCGTCAACATATCTCACATTATCGACTTCTCTCAACAGACATACAGCATGTGCACTTATTCCTTCAAGACTTCCAGTAAAGCCAAGTCCTTCTTCCGTTGTAGCCTTAATACTTACCATAGACATGTCTATGCCCAAAGCATCAGCAATATTCTTACGCATATCATCAAGATAAGGCGCAAGCTTCGGCTTCTGTGCAACGATAATACTATCTATGTTCTCAACAACATAATCGTGCTCAGTTATAAGCTTCGCAACAACGCGAAGAAGCTCTATACTGTCAGCACCCTTATATGTAGGATCCGTATCTGGAAAATGCTTTCCTATATCGCCAAGCGCCATCGCACCCAAAAGTGCATCCATGATCGCATGTGTAAGAACGTCCGCATCAGAGTGACCTATAAGTCCGTACTCATAGGGAATATTCACTCCTCCTATCACAAGCTTGTAATCCTTACCAAGCTTATGAACATCATATCCATTACCTATTCTCATACTTAT
>DOVJ01000217.1 GCA_003520145.1 Eubacterium sp. | reverse complement strand
CCGAAGTCTCAAAGCACGTTAAAAAATGTCCTAAGTGCGGTGCCCCGATAGTGAAAGATCAGACTAATATTAGAGTATTAGCTATAATTGGTGCCTGTGTTGCATTAATAGGAAGTCTTCTACCATTTGTACAGTTTAAGAATCAAGTAGGAATCGCATTCGGTTTTATGAATGGTGGTCCTGCTCTTAAGGATCCATCAGCATATATGGAAAATTCTTGGGGCAAAACCAGTGAGAACTACACTGATATGTACACCGCGGTAAGAAGTGGAAAAGCAAGTTTGTCAACCGTAGAGAATACGTTGGGTGGCCTTATGTGGTATATCTTCATCGCATTGATGGTGGCAACTATTGTATTGTGCTTACTTAGATTAGAGAAAATATCAATAATTACAACTGTTGCAGCAGCAGCAGTAGCAGTTGCATTTTATTTTATGATACAGGATGGTCATATATTACCTCCTGCGCTTGATATGTACGATAACACAACCAGAAAAGAGATTGCTCTTTCAATCGGTGCTACCGATCAGCAGGCCTTAGATGATATATCCAAGCTTGCACAGCAGCAACAGAGAAGAGCTCAGCTCAATCTTATCTGGCCGAAGTTATTGAATTACAAAGTGAAGGATTTCTCAGATAAGGGAATGACTGAGATTGGTCTTGGTATATATGTTATGGCAATTGGCTTTATCTTAGCGATTGCAGGCGTATTTATCGATATCGCAAAGTATTTTAAGAAGAAGATGGCGAATGAGGATCTTATTACTAATAGACACTCATTCACAGCGAGATTGTATATATACAGATGGTTCTATCTCATGTTCGCACCTGTATTCGTATTCATATTCTTGTTCCATTATGTACCTATGGCAGGTATAAGATTCTCATTTACAGTTTATAATGTAGGTGAACCTTCTACTTATGTAGGTATCTACCAGTTTGTTAAGCTTTTCAAGGAGAAGGATTTCTGGAGAGCGTTCATCAATACGTTCGAGATCAGTATTGTTAACCTCTTACTCAGCACATTTGTAGCTGTTGTTATCTCTCTTATGCTTAACGAGATTGTTACACTTATCTTTAAGAAGAGTGTACAGACAATCATATACTTACCTCACTTTATGTCTTGGGTTGTTGCTGCATCTATCTTCAAGTTGATCCTTGCAGATTCAGGTTTCATCAACACTTTTCTTCAGACATTGAGTATCACCACAGAGCCTATTCACTTCCTTTCGGATAAGAATATGTGGCGTGGAACCTATTATTTTGTTAACTTGTGGAAGAACGTAGGTTGGGGTACTATCCTTTACCTTGCTACTCTTTCTGGTATCAGCCCTGATCTTTATGAGGCTGCTCAGATCGATGGCGCTAACCGTTGGCAGAGATGTTGGTACATCACACTTCCATCACTTGCTAATACTATTATAACCGTTCTTATCCTTAACCTTGCAAAGATTATGAACCTTTTCGAATCTGTATTCGTTATGCAGAACGATAGTGTTAAGTCCGTTGCCGAAGTTGTTCAGACTTATGTATATAATAAGACCTTCATCGGTGTTCCTGAATACGGCTTGACTACTGCTGTTGGTCTCGTAAGATCATGTGCCAGCGTTGTTCTCGTTCTTGTATGTAACTACGCAAGTAAGAAGGTTCGTGGTCGTGGTATCGTATAAGGAGGTTTGTAGATGATAGTAGCTGGTATTTTATCAATTATATTTGGTATAGTTCTTCTGATTTGGGTTATCATGCAGAGAACATCCGAGATTGCTCATCTTTCTGAAGCTGTAACAGGTAAGTTCGCTTCCTACTACAGAGATAAGTGTGGAATCGAAGAGAGATTTAACAATGCTTCATCTGAGGATTATGATCACCTTCAGGGCATTAAGAATGCTCTTGGTCAGAAGGTTGAGACTCTCGATGTTATGACAGAGAGTCTTGCAAAGGGCTTTATAACCGTTGCTGTAATTGCAATTGTTTTTGGTATTCTTTGCATAGCAGGATATTTCCTCTTTGATAAGAAGCGTCGTAATGTGCAGGCCGAGACTGCAAAGCTTCGTTTTGAAGAGAAGAAACTTACAATTATTCTCGGTGCAGTAGCAACTGTAATCGGTATAGTTATGTGTATCCTTGCTTGGAAGCAGTTCTATTCTTTGTCAAGCCTTCTCGAAAGAGAGACAGCAACCTGGGATAAGAAGGTTGATAAGCTTATAAAGATGGAATTCGCTAATAAGAACGATACATGGTTAAGAGTTGAGCCTGCTGAAGTTATGTCAGACTTCGGTACATCTGCCGGATGGAATTCTTCAGTAGTTACAATTCTTCAGGTAGTAGGTCTTTTACTTATCATCGCAGGTTCATTCGCGATGGTTTCAGGAGTCGGATATGTATGTAAGACAAAGCTTTTCCCTGTTATTAATGGATTATTGCTTATAATTTTCGCATTCATCATTCTCTTCCCATTGTATAAGACTCTTGTCGATTCTTTCGATGCAACTGCTGGTTCTGGTATGTATGTGTTCCCACAGCATTTCACAACGGCAGCTTATAAGACAATATTCAGCCAGGAAGGTATGTACAGACCGTTCATCATATCAGTAATAGTTACTCTTTCAGGTACTTTACTTGGTTTGTTACTTTCAACACTTGGTGCTTATGTACTTATTCAGTTTGAGATGCCAGGTAGAAACTTCTTCGCTAACATGTTGCTCTTCACTATGATCTTCAGTGGTGGTATGATCCCTTCATACTTGCTTATGTCAGATCTCCACTTGCTCGATACTCTTTGGGCAGTTATTCTTCCTCTTGGTATCGATGTATATAACCTCGTGCTTATGAGAAACTTCTTCGAAGGTATTCCGATAAGTTTGTTCGAGGCAGCTGAAATCGACGGATGTACACCTCTTCAGATATTCTATAAGGTCGTACTTCCACTTTCTAAGGCAGCTATCGCTTCTATCGGTTTGATGTTCGCGGTTAAGTTCTGGAACGATTATACTAACTTCAAGTTGTATATTCCTTCTAAGACTAAGTACCAGAACTTCCAGATGAAGCTTCGTGGTATGATCTTCGGATCAGAGACAGGTAATAACTCGCTTGAAGTATATTCAGTTCAGACAATTCAGTCTGCCGTAGTTATCATAGCGGTTATCCCATTCATGATTCTCTATCCATTCTGCCAGAACTACTTTGTACAAGGTGTCAATGTAGGCGCTGTTAAAGAGTGATCTATATCTTTTAACTATAAAGAGGCTGTTTTTACAGCCTCTTTCTTTTTTAGCTTTATACCTCTAGCTCTACGCTTTGCTAAGAGGGGGCTGAGATAAAAAGGCTGTAAAAACCAATCACAGGGACGA
>DOVJ01000010.1 GCA_003520145.1 Eubacterium sp. | reverse complement strand
CGTGTCCTAGTGATAGTTTTTTTACGGCCTCATTTTTGTGTTATCCCCACAGACTGATTTGTGCGAGTATACGTTCATAATTGTTACACCTCATAACAACCACGAGACGTTTTACGGTTTTAATTCCGTCCTCGTAATAAGGCTTGGCCACAATATCACAATCTGAATGGAGCTTGTGATATTCACAGAAGGTATCGAATTTATCTTTGTACTTCATAAAGTACTTTGGAAGATACATAGTGTTAGATGGTCTCATATCGCCACCAGCAATATCAGGAATAACCTGCGTATACAAAGCTTCATTATTATTAGGATTGTATGCATAAGCTTCGCAAAGCTGACGAATATATGCCGAATGTGTATCGTCTAATGCACGGTTAAGAGTGGCATATACATATATTACTTTGCCGTTAGAAACTATAGCTTCGCAGTTCATAACATTTCCATTATCATATACAAGTTTACATATAGTAGTATATGATTGAATCAATTGGTTCATATATATGTAATTCAGATATTGTAAAGTTTATAGCATTATTTCCGTTGGATACCTTATCATTAATATCATTTTGACATGCTGTCTTATCGAGATCTGCATAATCTTTAAGACAAGCATTCACATAATCAAGATTCACATCGCCATATGTGTATATATTTATGTCTTTGAATATATCGCCTTCTATATTGCTAACAAGTCGACGATTCGCAGTTCGTGTTAGATATCTTGTATAAGCCTCATCTATACGCGCCTTGACTTTATAATAATCTGAATCCGTGTATTCGTTCACGTAATATATATGACTTTCACCACATATTACTCTGTAATAATCAGTTACAAAAAAATCATCAAGCCAGTAATAATTATCGTTATGACTATAGTAGCTATCAACAAAACCTAATATATCCTTCGACAAATGTGATCTATAGATACAGTAATTGTTCTTCTTAAGAAGTGATAGAACATCTAGTCCTTTTGGGTTTTTGACAAATCCCATCTCGTGAAGCCATCTGTAAAAGTATATGATAGGCATGCAAGCATATAGTTTTATATGTTCTCGCTCCCAAACTGACAAATCACTTGTTTTTTTCTCGCCTTTCACATATAGATATTCATTAAGAGCATCCTGCAGAAACCATTCGGCACAATAGCCCTTAAAACGGTTTTTACTGACTTTGCATAGAAGTGGATCATAAGTATAAAATACCACACCGAATAAGAAAAAAATGCAGCCAGATACACAAAACACAAATATTAATTCAAGATCTTCTCTCAAAGAAACAGATGATGGGATAAAACCTAGACCAAACATAAAAAACGCAGAACCAAGCTTCATTAAAAATGACTCAGTTATAGGATGTCTGCCTTTTATACCTATATGCGAGCTTACAGCGATATCTATAAATAGCCAGATAAACCCCCAAACTGCTAAGATGAGGATAAGAAATCCATCCTGACCTTCTTCTTGCAAAAAGAGGTCAATAGCTACAGTGTAGAGATATCCTCCCAGTATCACATCAAATAGGAGACATATTATATTGGCAATCCTAAGACATATGTTTACCTTTTTCATAATGATTTACTCCCTTTTTACTTGTCATGTTCCATCCTCCATTTGATGGTTCTTCTGAGATAGTTGACATATTCATCGTTCTTGCACATACTCTTGCCTTCGACGTCTGACAGCTTCGCAACATCTTGACCGTTGCAGAATGTTGTCTTCATAACGATATTAAGGGCAGGTACCTCAGTATCATTGGCAAGATAGGTTCCGATGCCGAAAGCAACCTTGGCTTTGTCGCGGAAGTATACACCGATCTGGTCAGCCCTTTCGAAGTCAAGGCTATCAGAGAAGAGGAGTGTCTTAGTCGTAGGGTCGATGCCAAGACTCTTGTAGTGTGCAATCATCTTATCGCCCCAGGCGATAGGGTCGCCAGAGTCGTGTCTCACGCCACTGAACAAAGTGGCGTTCTCGAGGTCGAAATCACGAAGGAAGCAGTCTGTAGTGATGGTATCGGTAAGTGCTATTCCGTTAAGAACACCGTATTCTTCTCGCCATGCTCTGAGAGCATAGTGATTAGAATATGCAGGGTTATGCTTGTGGTCGCCCTGACCGACACACATGATCCATTCGTGAGCCATGGTACCAACTGGTGTTAAACCGAACTGCTTAGCCATATAGACGTTAGAAGTTCCGATAAACTTGCTTGCACTGTGCATGGTATCATTGAGGTGAGAGAAGGTTTCGACTGCAAGTTCCTGGGCTTCACGAGAGAGTCTCCTGCGAAGGCCGAACTCAGAGAATATGCCAAGGTAATACTTTCCGTACTTTACAGCATCAAACTTCTTGGTGAGACGCTCTTTGAAGCTTGCAAGAAGTTGATCGTAGTCGTAGGCCATACGGAAGTACACTTCATTTACAATTGCGAGCGTAGGAATCTCGTACATAGAGGTGTTGAGCCAGGTTCCTCTTGTTTCGATAGAAAGACCGCATTCGGTATCTGTAGTGATGGTGAAGTCTTCAAAACGAGGCTTCCAGATGCGAAGGAAGTCGATGTAAGAACCCTTGATCCACTT
The DNA here is from genome assembly GCA_003520145.1 of Eubacterium sp. Lineage (GTDB taxonomy): Bacteria > Bacillota > Clostridia > Lachnospirales > Lachnospiraceae > UBA9775. Next base: position 3,636 of record DOVJ01000010.1, on the reverse strand, counting down.
GATATTATCGAGGTAAGCTAGTTCATCCTCAGTGAATCTAAGGTCACAGTAAGCTTTGATCTGTTCGGCGATTTCCTGAACCATCTCGGGTGTGAACTTGACATCTTTATTTCTGCACTTGAAAGTCCAGGTGGTCATATATGAAGGGAACTTATGGAAGATTCCCTGTCCCATAGAGAACTTGTACATATCTGTTTCAAGAAGACTTGTGATAATCTGATTAAGTTTCATAGTGTTTCTCCTTAGATGAGGTCTATCTGGCATCCAGCCATTGCGTCAAGCGCTGTCTTGTGCGTATCAGGCGTTACACCTGCGCACAAATCTTTGTGTACTGCAACATTGGTCTCGATGGCGTAAGCTTTGATTACCATGGCGTTGCTAATTACGCATATGTCAGTGCACACACCGCAAAGTTCAACAGCGTCATATGGTTTCTTAGCGATAAGTTCGCCAAGTTCTGTGCTGCCGAAAGTGAGCTTATCGATGTATGTGACATTTCCTGCAGGCTTGCTATCTAGGGCTGCCTGAATCTCTGGCACGATCTGCCATCCTTCTGTACCTTCGATACAGTGTACAACTGGAAGGCGTCTTCCTTCCTGAGTATCGAGGTAGTTATCCTTGTGAGTATCACGAGTAGCGATGATATCGCCGTCATAATTCTTGATAAGTTCAGCGATAGCAGGGACTATCTTTTGTCCCTCTGTGTTCGCAAGTGTGCCTGTGATGAAATCGTTCTGCATGTCAACGATAATAAGTGCTTTTTTCATAGTGTTACTTCCTTTCTGTGTGTTTATTCATTGAAGCTGTAAAGCTTAGCTGACCTACCCTTGGTAAGTGCGGTCTGATCTGTTGCGGTTACTATGCCTGTATCGACATAATTTCTGAAGAATGCCTTTCTGAAGTTAGGCAGATCAAGCGATTTGTTCTTGATTGTCTCATATATTCGCTTAAGTTCCGAGATGGTGAAAGATTTCTTATCTCTTAAGAGGTCAAATGCATCGGCTTCATAATCGATACGGCCACGAAGTCTTGTGATTGCTGTTCTGACAATCTCAGAATGGTCAAACGCAAGTTCTGTTTCGGTGAGAGTAAGCTTATCATTCACGAAGATAAAGCCGTCCTCTACTTCTTTAATCTTGAATAACTTAGCATCTGAAGCATCATCGCCTGCTTTTACTGATAACATCTTCTTGGGAATCAGTGCCGTGTACGCAACTGAGATGACAGTAGTTCTTGGGTCTCTGCCAGGCTTGCCGAAAGTGTAGAGCTGCTTAAGATAGGCATGCTTGATGCCGGTTTCTTCTTCGAGTTCTCTAGCTGCGGCTTCATCGATAGATTCTTTTCCTACTTCAAGAAAGCCACCTGGGATTGCCCAAAATCCTTTATATGGGAAACCGCCTCTTTTGATGAGTAGGATATTAAGTTCATCATCTTCATCTATAGTGAATATGATGATATCCGCTGTGACTGACGGTCTTTCATACTTGGAAGCATCATAGTTCTTCAGGAAAATTTCTTCTTCCTTAGATGTGCATGTGTAAGTGTTCATATTGACTCCTTTCTATGCTTATAGTATCTTGTACTATATGTAGTATAGTACAAAGTACCATATGTGTCAAGGGGAAAATAAAAAAATTTCTCCAATGTTTTATTCAACTGTCAAACTTCTGCGAGAGAGCCGAATCTAGCGCAAATCTGATTGACTTAGGTCTATAATATTGAAAATATTCGTTATTTGTTGTAGAATGAAGTAAAGGTGTGATTAAGACTAAACATAAAGGAGTTTGGTTAATGCTGAAGATATATTTTGGTGACATGGATGATGTTATATATAATACTTCTGTGTTTTTTAAAAATCAATATAAAAAGGAATGGATTACCCTGCCTGAATCTGTTGAAATGATTAAGGATGTGGATTCTTCGGAAGTGCTTGGTACTGGTGCAATCAGTAGTTCAGTTATGGGGATTATAGCGCCTGTTAATCTATCGGGTGGTGTAAAAACTTTGATTCTTATCAAAAATATGCCTGAAAAGGTGTTCAATGCATCTAATTGTGGTGATAATTGTGCAAAATGGCTGTTAAGATTTGGCGCAGAGGAAGATGTTACAATCAATCTGATGCATGTAATGGATTTTGGACCAGATGACTTTGAAATACTTGTCATGAATGAGAATAAAGTAGTACATAACATGTATGAATTGGCAAGAATCGCTGGAAGGTATGTGTAAATGAAGGGAATACATCATATTATTGTACAAAACCGATATCTCAAGTATGAGTTTGATATCAAGAGGAATATCACAGTTCTTCTCGGTGATAGTGCTACTGGAAAAACCACTTTGATTGAGATGATACAGGAAAGGCTTATTAATGGACAGGATAGTGGTGTGACTATTTCCTGCGATGTGCCATGCGTCGTACTAACTGGTGAATTATGGAAAAATCAGTTGAAAGACACAGCAAATTCAATTGTTTTTATCGATGAAGGTTATCGCTTTGTTCGTACTGAAGAGTTTGCTCTTGCTGTTAGAGAATCAAGCAATTATTATGTGATTGTTTCCAGAGAAAGCCTTGATATGCTGCCAATCAGTGTTGATGAGATATATGGAATTAAGAGTTCGGGAAAGTATGGCAGTATTGAACCAGTTTATCATGAACTATATAAGATTTATACTGTTAGTGAGGCTAGGCAGCTTCCAGTAAAATTCCAAGCTATGCTTGTGGAGGATTCAAACTCTGGATATGAATTTTTTAGCTCAGTAGCTGATGATAAGGGTTATACATGTTATTCTGCACATGGAAAATCCCGAATCTACAATACAATTTGTAATTTGGACAGAAATCATGAATCCCTTCTTATCATAGCAGACGGAGCGGCATTTGGTTCACAAATGAATCGACTATATCATATTATCCGTCAAGATGAAAAGATACAGCTGTACCTTCCAGAATCCTTTGAGTGGCTTCTGTTAAATGCAAATCTTTTCAAAGATTCCAATGTCTCTGAGATACTAAGTAATCCATCAGACTATATTGATAGCAAGGATTATTTCAGCTGGGAACGATTTTTTACAAAGCTTTTGATAGATGTCTCTCAGGAAACCTACTTAAAATATGATAAGAGTTCTCTGAATCAAAACTATTTGAACAATGCAATAAAAACAAAGGTATTAGATTCAATAAAGGGAATTGAGTTTTAGAGTGGAAGTTAAGTGAAACTGATTTATAAGGGGCTGTTTTTACAGCCCCCTTTGTTATTCATCTAATTATGCATCGCCTTCGATTATGCTAAGTGTCAATACACCAACAATAACGAGGAATACGAATATATACTGCTTCCAAGTAAGTTTCTCTTTGAGAATGATTCTTGAAAGTATAACTGATACTACGCATACCGAAGATATGATCGGTGCTGCGATAGCTCCGTTACCGCTCATCGCGTACACGTATGTGAATTGTCCGGTAGTTTCGCATATAGCAGCAAGTATCTTGTCCCTCTGGGTAGGAAGTTCGAATCTTACGCCCTTTACCTTGATGAATATGAAAGCTAAAAGCGCACAAAGGGCAAATGTTAGCTCATAAGAAGTGTTGGCGACGAGCTCTATTGTCTCCTCATCGACATCTACAAGATGAGT